>JAITVC010000124.1 GCA_031286005.1 Bacteroidales bacterium | reverse complement strand
AAAGATAATTACCCTCAAACCATTCGCGACAACGAAGTAAAATGGGATGAATTAAAAAACGCCTTGGGTTTACCTGTTGATGAAAAGGTGAATGGCTATGGCCTGAATTTCGTTGGTCGCAATGTGGCCAATGCAAAATACAAGCAGAAGACAGCCAAAGAACTGAGAGTAAACACTACACTGTCAAATGATTTCGATAATGCTCAAAATATGATATTGAAAGGCGACAATCTGGACAGCCTTAAAATCCTGAAATCGCATTATAACGGTCGTATAAAATGTATCTACATTGACCCGCCATACAATACAAAAAGCGATGAGTTTATCTATCCCGACAAGTTCGACAAAGAAGAAGCCGAAGTTTTAGGGTTGGCAAATGTAAGTGAAACAGACTTTGACAGAATGCAGTTTAGTTTCAGCTCCAAAAAGTCGCACAGCGGTTGGCTTGCATTTATGTATCCCCGCTTAATGCTTGCTTACGACTTACTTGCAAAGGATGGTGTGATTTTCATCAGCATAGACGACAACGAACAGGCAAATTTAAAGTTGCTTTGCGATGAGATTTTTGGTGAAGATAATTTTGCCGCACAATTTCCGTGGAGAAAGAGAACGGCTAAATCAGATGTACCTTTCGGTGTGTCGCAAGACTATGAGTGGATTTTATGCTATGCCAAGTCGGATGCTTTTACGGCAGGAGTTAAAGGCGGAACGCGCAAATATTTTGAAACACCTGATTTTCCCGGTCGTCCGTGGCGCATACATGATCTTACAAAACAAACGAGTGCTGACGAACGTCCAAATAGTTTTTTCACTATTACCGACCCTAAGAATGGCATAAAATATCCTGCCAATCCAAATAGAACTTGGGCTATTACAGAAGAAACATTCGATAAATATTATGCAGATAAACGAATTGTTTTTCCGGAAGATTATGATTTTCTTGGTATATCAAAGCCCGCTTTTCGCTATTTTCAAGACGATGATATGGAAAAATTGGGAGAACAGTTTGGGTATATGCAGTTGAGTACTTTCTTGCCAAAAGATGTCGGTATGTCGCAAGACGGAACAAAAGATTTTGATAAATTATTCAAATCAAAAATTTTCGGATTTCCCAAACCGGTGAGTTTAATAAAGCATTTAATAAATGCCATAAATCATTTTGACAAAAATGCGGTTATTCTTGATTTTTTTGCCGGTTCGGGGACAACCGCTCAAGCAGTAATGGAACTAAATGCCGAAGATGGCGGTAACCGTAGCTTTATCCTTTGCCAAAAAGATGAGGAAATTGACGATAAAAAGAAGTCGGAAGCATACGATTTTTGTATAAACAACTGTTTGCCTCCTGTAATTTCGTCAATTACGATAGAGCGAATAAAACGGGCCGGAGAAAAAATACTTTCTTCGTCAAGCAATCTTTTCAATGGCGGTGCTTTAGATTTAGGTTTCAAAGTTTTCGATTTGGCCGATGCCCCAAAATTGGAAGTTGTAGATGGGCAAATTGTTATGCAAAACACCGAAACCGACTCGTTTTCGCGCATATACAATATGATTTTTTCGGTTGGAATAGATAATCCTATAGCTAAGCCCGAATGCGTGTTGGAAGGTTGCATGTATAAAATAGTCGACAACTATTACATTACCAATGCCGAAGAATTGGATAAGGCGGAAAATAAACATTTTCTTGTTGAGGCTATCCAAAATGGCAAAGTCTATATTGACGGTTGGACTGCAAGCATAAATATCACTTTGCAGAACTACAAGGAAGATGTGAAGATTGTGTTTTAGATAGAACATCACTGAATGTCATGAAAAAACATATAGTTGCAACCATATTAATATTGTTTGCCGCGGTGAGTGTCCGGGCGCAGACCGGAAGTTCGGAAGAGAGGCGGCAAATTCGCAAGGAGAACAATGAGGTTTGGCAGGCGCAGGCGAAGTACGCATTCGGTATTCACACGGGGCTTGATATTGGCGGGGCGGTGCCGTTTGGCGGCATGAGCGGCATGAAGATGCGTGCCGTGCCGAGGCTCAGACCGCAGTTGGGTGTGTCGTTCACATCATATCCGATTCATCGCCTTACGGCCACGGTGGAAGTTACTTACAAGCAGGTGGGCATAGATGCTGAGGCGTGGGTGTCGGGACAGCAGTTTACGCTCCCAGGCGACCCTCCGGCCACGACAATGTTTCGCGGAACGGCCGATGTGTCGATGCAGTTCTCGATGCTCGAAATACCTGTATATGCAGGTTACAGCTTTGAAGACGGGCGCAACAAGGTGTTCTTTGGCGGCTATTACAGCCGGATATTCAAAGCGAGATTCAACACAACCCCTCTGAAGGGCATGGTGGAAAATCCCAATGATTCAAGCGCGCCGCCGGTGTTGGTTACTCCCGACAACCCCGTGCCTTCGGATGTGATGCCCGCCTTCAACAGCTATCTCGGCAATTGGGATGCAGGCTTGTTGGCAGGTTACCAATTACAAATATTTCCGCGTATAGACCTCTCCGCGCGCTTTTCGATGGGACTCAAAGATATATTTAAACGAGGCAATAACTATTTGGAATACAAAATGCTCCATCTGAGAGGCTCGCTCACGCTGAGCTATTCGTTTCTGCGATATACAAAATAATCAGTTGAAAATTTGGAAATGCGAAAAAGTTTCCTTATGTTTGAGGCAATTTATAACATATAGGGCATGAAAAAAATATCACTTTTATTCGCATTGTCGGCAATTGCCCTATTAGGCTCTTGCGGGCAGAACGCGCCCGCCACCGGCCAGGGAGAGATTAAATCTCAAGTTATCTGCATGGAAGGCACTCGTTGGGATTGGAATACGGAGGGTTGGATTGCTGCTAATTTCTCTTTCAGCGACAGCGGAGCCGGAGACGATGTGAGTTTTTACTTCTTCGATGAGGTTACCGTAATTGATGAGGAACTCAAATATACATTCCGCAATCCCAATCTTGTGGTTACTTACCCTGATGGCACTCCATTCGCCAAAGGCCATGTGGAATACGATATTCTATACATCACCGAGTCCACCCAATCGGACATTGCAGTCGGCACATACCGCAATCGCGCAAGCGATGACACTGCCGAAGAATAGAGCGATATAGTGAAAAATAAATCAACAGGCCGACTTGGATTTCCAAGTCGGCCTGTTTTCAATTTTCAATTTGCCAAAACGTATTCCGCAATCTGCACTGCATTTAGGGCCGCGCCTTTTAGGATTTGGTCGCTCACGCACCAGAATGTAAGGCCGTTGGGGTTGGTCAAGTCGGTGCGGATACGCCCCACATAAACGGGGTCGGTGCCTGTTGATATTAGGGGCATGGGGTACTGTTTATCGGCGGGGTTGTCTATCAATACCACGCCTTCGGCTTTGGCAAACGCCTCGCGCGCCTCAGCCACCGAAACAGGCCTTTCAGTCTCAATCCAAATACACTCCGAGTGCGACCTCAGCACGGGGACACGCACGCACATGGCACTCACGGCAACATCGGAGTGCATGATTTTGCGCGTTTCGTTCGCCATCTTCATCTCCTCTTTGGTGTAGCCGTTGTCGGTGAAAACATCCACCTGCGGAATGAGGTTGAAAGCCAACTGATATTGAAATTTATTGACCACAGGCTCCTTGCCTTCCGAAATATCGCGCGCCTGTTGCTCCAACTCCGCCATGCCGCTCGCACCTGCACCGCTGGCCGACTGATATGTAGCCACGTGGATGCGGCGGATATGCGAAATATCTTCGATTGCCTTGAGTGCCACTACCATTTGGATTGTCGTGCAGTTGGGGTTGGCAATCACGCCTCGCGGAGCATTGAGCGCGTCAGCCCCATTAACCTCCGGAACGACCAAAGGCACATCGGCATCCATGCGGAA
>JAITVC010000093.1 GCA_031286005.1 Bacteroidales bacterium | reverse complement strand
GACTGTTGGCCAAACGGCAATTCCCCGAAATTCGGTTTAAGCAATCGGTAATGGTAGGGGATTCTATTTCAGATATGCAGTTTGGCCGAAAATTAGGAATGAAAACGGTGTTTATTACTCATGATAAAGCAAAAATAGCCGCTCATGCGAAACTCATCGATCAAACGTTTAACAGTTTATCCGAATACACTAAATTATGTTTTTAAGATTATCTAAACTATTTATCTGTTCCATGTTTGTGGTATTGGCACAAATGGCATTGGCGCAACAACGGCCGGTTGTGGATACTAACTATGTGGATTTTAAAGGGCGAAAACAAGGGGCTTGGAAAAAGATTGATACGTTGGGACTGAGCTATACCGGTCAGTTTAAAGACGACAAACCTTATGGGCGGTTTACGTATTTCGATAAATATGGCCGAACATTAACCGTATCCGATTTTTTTAGAGATGGTTTTGCAACAAAAACAACACATTACTATACTAATGGTAAGGTAAAAGCGACAGGGTTTTATTTGGACAAACTTCGTGACAGTGCATGGCAATACTACGATACGCTGGGGCGGATGGTTAAAACGGAAGAGTATCTTAATGGTATGTTGCACGGTTTAGCGGAAACATTCGACAAAAACGGCAATTGCATCGAAACTCAAGAATGGTATCGGGGGCTGCGCAATGGCTATTGGTGGCAATGGGAAGAAACGGGTACGCAGTCGGTAACCTACAAACTCAATAAGTCGGAAGGCATTTATATCGCTTCTTACACGAATGGAAAGCCTTATATAAAGGGCATTTATGAAGCCGGATTGAAAGAAAAAAGTTGGTTTTTCTATTATGATGACGGCACGTTAGACCGCATTATGCACTTTAAAAACAATCAGCTCATCCAAAAACAAGTGGCTATTCATGTAGATGGTCGGGATATTTTGCTGAATACAGATTCGGTGGCGTATCTTCACACCAACGGAAAGATTGTTGAGATTAAAATGTTGGATGGCATCACTTATCGTCCAACACAAAGTTTTGATAAGCTGGTTAAAGCGTTTGATACGGACTATTTTTTCTTGGCCAATCCTAAGTTTATGGCGGCTTATACGCAGTATGATTCGTTAGAAATGCTTCCGGACGAAGAGCCTACTCAAGTTTCGCTTTTGGATGAGGAAGCCGAACTTGCACGTAAAAGCAAGCGTGCTTTGCTGAAATTAAAAATACCAACGCCTTACGATGTTATTGTGAACGGCGAAACGATCGGCCTGTTGCAAAATATTACCAGTTCCAAACCCATAGACCCCGAATGAAACGACTTTTGATATATGGTTCTGTATGGATGCTTTGCGGAAGTCTTTATTCGCAGGGGCTTCCTAACATTGTGTTTCCTACGTTGCAATTCAATCCATCGGCACGTTTGGCCGGATTGGGAACGAATTTTGCAAGTTTGCCGGAGCAAGACATCAGTATGGCTATCTCGAATGCATCGCTACTTTCCAACGAATTGCACAATACTGCGATGTTGAATTATGCCGATTATTTTTCGGCCTACTCAAGTGTGAATGCGGCGTATGCGAGGGATTTAAAGACCATCGGCGTGTTTTTGGCGTCGATGCAATATGTGAATTACGGTGATGTTGAAACGTATGATGCAGAAGGTAATTATTTAGGGCGGTCAAATCGCTTGTATGATGTGGCTTTGAATGTGGGATGGGGTAAGGCTTTGGACTCTTCGTTTCGGATAGGGGCAAATTTCAAATATCTACATTCTCGTTTAACTCAATCGCATTTGAATGGTGTTGCCGTGGATTTGAGCGCCTCCTATATTCGTGCACAAGCAAAAGACCCTTGGGCTGTATCGGTGGCATTTCGCAATATCGGAACGGTGTTGCAGCAAAACATTGTTCGGGATTATGAGACCTTGCCGTTTGAAATAGATTTGGGCTTTTATATTCGTGCATCTCATGCGCCTTTTGCGGGGTCTGTGGTGCTGACCAATTTGCAGAAATGGAACCTATCGGGTGTGGATGTGAATGCCCCAACGATTAATTCGGTAACGGGCGATACAACAAGCGTTAACAAATTCTCGACGTTTACCGACAATGCCCTACGGCATGTTAATTTGGGTGTAGAATTTATACCGTTTAAATGGTTCACCTTTCGATTGGGGTATAATTACCAACGGCGCAAAGAAATGGCCACAAGCGAACGTCCGGGATTTGTCGGCTTTTCGTGGGGCATAGGGTTGAAAATTTACAACTTTCAAGTGGATTATGCACGTGCGGCCTATCATTTGGCAGGCGCTCCTAACTATATTTCAATTAGTACAAACTTAAATAATTTCAATTTATAATCTAAACTATTACTTTTTTATGACTATCTTTTTTATTGTCGCCATTTTCATTTTAGGCTATGCTTTAATTACCATGGAAGATCATTTCAAAATCAACAAAACGGCTACGGCTTTGCTGTTGAGTGTTGTTCTGTGGACTATTTATGTAACCAATTTCACGATAGATATAGACCACGTAATCCTTCAACATGTGGCCGAAATCACAGAAATTATCCTGTTTTTGATGGGTGCTATGACCATCGTTGAATTAATCGACAAACACGGCGGCTTTAACTTTGTGAACAATCGCATCACGACACGAAATATGTTGGCATTACTGTGGATTGTGGGTGGCGTAACGTTTTTTTTGTCGGCCATTTTGGATAATCTGACTACGGCGATTGTAATGATTATGGTGCTTCGAAAGTTAATTGCCTACAAAAAACTACGTTGGATATTTGCCAGTGTTGTGATTATTTCGGCCAATGCAGGCGGCGCTTTTTCTCCCATTGGAGACGTTACCACGATTATGCTTTGGATCAAAGGCAATATCACGACCATGCCAACCATAACCAAATTATTCTTACCCTCGTTGGCTGCTATGTTGGCGCCGTTGATTTATCTTTCGTTTCGATTGCACAAACGCAGCGAAGTGCAAGGTTTTCGAGATAGGGTAGAGGAATTGGTATACCCACGGATACCTCGCAGAGCAAAGATTACTATTTTCTGTATTGGTGTTGGTGGATTGATGTTTGTACCGGTGTTTCGTGCACTTACGGGATTACCGCCGTTTGTTGGGATTTTGTTGGCGTTATCCGTTCTTTGGATTTATACCGAAATCGTTTATCACAACCGTAGGAAGATGGATGAATCCACCAAACAACGTG
>JAITVC010000078.1 GCA_031286005.1 Bacteroidales bacterium | reverse complement strand
CGTCGATTTCTTTGCTCAGTTGACTACCGCGAATCACTTCAAGCGAAGCATTTGCATCATTATAACTCTTTTCGAGCAGCCCTAACATGGGCATCAAAAAGTCTTTTGCCGCCGAATGTTCGTTGATAAGTTGAAAAAGGGTGTTAACATAGGTGTACCATTCTTCGTTTTGGAGATGTTCCAAATTGATTTTTGCAATTTTTTTCATGTTTTAATGATTTTAGGTTTTTGTTTTAATATTTTGTTACTTGTTTTTCGTTTTCGGATTTTCCGAAAAGGCAAAAGTGGTCTGTTTTTTGCTTTCGGAATTTCCGCAAGGGTAAAAGCGGCTTGTTTTTCACTTTCGGAATTTCCGCAAGGATAAAAGTGGCTTGTTTCTTGCTTTCGGAATTTCCGTAAAGGTGAAAGTGGCTTGTTTTTCGCTTTCGGAATTTCCGCAAAGGTAAAAGTGGCTTATTTTGCACTTTCGGAATTTCCGAAAGGAAAAAAGTCGCTTGTTTTATGTTTTCGGATTTTCCGAACGGGGGATTGGTCTGTGTTTTTATAAATTCAAAGAACTTAATGGTGCTTTTTGGCGTTGCGGGGGCAAAGATACAAAAAATTATTGAAAGGGCAAAACAGTGATTAGTGAAAAGTGAACGCTTCGACTCCGCTCAGCGACCAAAAAACGGTGGTTGAGCGGAGTCGAAACCACTTTTAACGAGCACTATTCACTATAAATAGCTCTCGGTAGTTCCCGCTGATTATACGTTGAGGCCATCGCTTCGCCGTATGCACCGGCCGAGCGCAGGGCAATTATATCGCCACGTCGGGCTTGGTTCATTTGATATTCGGTGGAAAAAACATCCGACGATTCGCAGATGGGGCCAACCACGTCGTAGATTTCTTCCGGCTCATTCGAGGTTAAATTTTCAATGCGATGCTGCGCTTGATAGAGGGCCGGGCGTAGCAAATCCGACATGCCGGCATCGACAATTGCAAATTGTTTTTGCACACCTTTTTTGACGTACAGCACTCGTGTAATCAAACTTCCGCAAGGCGCCACAACGGAACGTCCTAATTCAAAATGCACGTTTTGACCTTCTCGAAGTTGCAAATGCTTGCGAAAAGTATCGAAATAGGTTTTGAAATTCGCCATAGGGATATGGTTGGGATGTTCGTAGTTGATGCCGAGACCGCCACCGCAATTTATAATGGAGAATGGAGGATGGAGAATGGAGAATGATTGCTGAATTTCGTTGATTTTTATGGATAAGTTTTTGAAAACATCCATATCAGTGATTTGTGAGCCGATGTGGAAGTGCAGGCCTATCAATTCTATGTTTGATAAACCTTTTAGAACACCGATAACCTCCGGCAACTCGGAGAGGTTGATGCCGAATTTATTTTCGTTCAAACCCGTTGTGATGTAGTGATGCGTGTGTGCATCCACATTCGGGTTGATGCGCAGGCAAACACGTGCCGATTGGTTGTGCTTGCGTGCCAATTCATCAATTACTTGCAGTTCGGGAATGGATTCTGCGTTGAAACAAAAAATATGTTCGTTCAATGCTAATTCAATTTCCCAATCGGTTTTGCCAACGCCTGCATAGACTATTTTTTCGGGCGGAATACCTGCTTTTCGAGCGGCTTGGATTTCGCCGCCACTCACACAATCGGCACCTAATCCGGCTTTGGCAATAATGTCTAAAAGTTTGGGATTAGCATTCGCTTTAAGCGCATAATGCACGTCAAAATTGCCTTTGGTGGCGTTGATTTCGCGCAACGTTTCGTTGAGCAACTGCACATCGTAGTAATAAAATGGAGTCCGCAGCGTTTGAAAAACATCCAACGGAAAATGACCGGTCATCATACAAATAGAGTGTTATGGAGGGTTTGCAAGGCTTTGATTTTATCTTCGGCACGAACGATGAACGAAATGTTGTAATTGCTTCCGCCATACGAAACCATTCGGATGGGGATGTCTTGAAAGGCTTGTAAAACCTTGCTTTGAAGTCCTATGGTGTCCGAAAGAATTTGTCCCACGACGCAAATAATCGTCATGTCGGTTTCGATAGTAACCGTGCCAAATTCTTCCAATTGCTGTTTGATTTCGTTGAGGTGTTGGTCGTTGTCAATTGTTACGGAAACGCCAACCTCCGACGTTGTAATCAAATCAATCGGTGTTTGGAAATCTTCAAAAATCTGAAATACTTTTCGTAGAAAACCGTAAGCCAATAACATCCGGCTGGATTTGATTTTGATGGACGTAATGCCGTCTTTTGCAGCAATAGCCGCAATTCCCGAATGTAAGACTTCGTTAGAAATCGTTGTGCCTTCGGCTTTCGGATCCATCGTGTTGAGCAAACGTACTTTGATGTTTTTATCTTTCGCAGGCAAGATACAAGTCGGATGAAGGATTTTTGCCCCAAAATAGGCCAACTCTGCGGCTTCTTCAAAATGCAGTTGTGGCACAGGTTTGGTGTTTTGCACAATACGAGGGTCGTTGTTGTGCATACCATCAATATCGGTCCAGATTTGAATTTCATCCACGTTCATTACCGAACCTATAATTGACGCCGAATAATCGCTTCCGCCACGTTGCAGATTGTCGATTTCGCCGTTGGCATTTCGACAAATAAAACCTTGCGTGATGAATAATTTTTGATTGGGATATTGATTTAAGATTTTCGTCAAATCCATTTCAATGGCGCTAAAAACAGGCTCGCCGTATTTATTGATGCGCATGAAATCCAATGCCGGAATGAGTTGGCAATCGATGCCACGTTCGAGCAAATAGTACGAAAATAAATGCGTAGAAAGCAATTCGCCTTGCGCCAAGATTTCTTTTTCAACGATTATCGAATATGGTTTTTGAGTTAATTCTTGCAAATGGCCAAACGTCGAATTAATGAAAGCCTCCGACTTTTCAATAAATTCCGGCGTTTGATAAAGTTCGGAAATGACTTGATTATATTTCTCATTTAACCGCATCAACACGTCAAGAATGGCCGAATGGTCTTGTTTGGCCAAATGTTTTGCGATTTCCACCAAGTTATTTGTTGTTCCCGACATTGCCGACAATACGACAATCTTCGATTCTCCGTCATTAATTAATTCCGCAACATGTCCCATGCGACTTGCTGAACCCATAGATGTGCCGCCGAACTTTTGAATTTTAGAAATTTGCATAGTAAGAAAAATTTTGCAAAGGTACAAAAAAATTATGAATAGTGAGTAGCGATTAGCGAAAAGTGATTAGTAGGGGCGATGCACGCATCGCCCTGAACGAAATCAGTTTAAAAATGCGATAATTTCTTCCTTGCTTGCCTCAATCTGTGCCAAAGCAATTTCAAACTCCTTCATTCCGCCATACCAAGGGTCTTCCAAATCCAAGGCCGTATGCGATTCCTGTTGAGCTTCAAACCAACGGTACATAAAGATTTTGCTATCGTCGCCATTGAGCATTTTAACGAGAAAATCGTAGTGTTCACGTGTCATCGGAAGAATCAGATCGGCTGCGTGCAAGTCTTGCAGCGTAACTTTTTTGGCTTTGTGATTTTTCCAAAGGTTGTAGTTGTAGCCGTTCTTCAACAAAATGTCGTTGGCCATGTGATAAACAGGATTTCCAATTTCTCCGGATGTTATCGCTGCACTCGAAACTTCGATATGTTTCATATTTTTGTCTTGTAAATGCTTTTTCAAGACGACCTCAGCCATTGGACTACGACATATATTTCCGGTGCAGATAGTGATTATTTTTTTCATTTTTTGAAAGTTTTCTACAAATGTACGAAAATTTATTGACATAAAAATGAAAAAGATTGGCAACAATGTTACCAATCTTTTTTCTTTTGTTGAAGAACGGACTATTTACCGTACTTAATCGCTGCTTGTGCTGCGGCCAAACGTGCAATGGGCACGCGGAACGGCGAACAGCTCACATAGGTTAAACCGTTTTTGTAGCAGAATTCTACCGACTTCGGATCGCCGCCTTGTTCACCGCAAATACCCAATTTGATATTCGGACGGGTGCGACGGCCACGTTCGCAAGCGATGGAGATTAACTCGCCAACACCTTTCGGGTCGATGGTTTGGAACGGGTCATGATCCAAAATCTTTTTATCCATATAATCCGGTAAGAACGTGCTGGCATCATCACGGCTGAAACCGTAAGTCATCTGCGTCAAGTCGTTTGTTCCGAAAGAGAAGAACTCTGCCGTTTTAGCCATACTTTCGGCCAAGAAACAAGCACGTGGAATTTCAATCATTGTACCATACAAATAATCAATTTTTACACCAAACTTGTTGCAAACATCATCATGAATTTTCTCTGCACATGTTTTAGTGATAATCAACTCACGTCCGCCAATGGTAACAGGAACCATGATTTCCGGTTTCGGATTTTTGCCTTTTTTTTGCAATTCGGCAGTAGCTTCAAACAAAGCCCGCACTTGCATTTCGGTAATCGCCGGATACGTGATGCCCAAACGAACTCCACGGTGTCCCATCATCGGGTTGGTTTCGTGCAAAGCATCCACACGTTTGGCCACTTCGGCTGCTGTAATATTCAAAACTTTTGCGATTTCCTCTTGTTTATCGGCCGTTTGCGGTGCAAATTCGTGCAACGGCGGGTCGAGCAAGCGGAACGTAACAGGAAGTCCGTCCATTGCAAGCATCGTGTCTTTCATATCTTTTTTCACAAACGGTTCGAGTTCGTCGATCGCTTTTTGACGTTCGGCATCGTTTGTGCTTAAAATCATTTTACGCAAGATGAACAACGGTTGGTCAGCGCCTTTTCCGTAGAACATGTGCTCTGTGCGGAACAAACCGATACCTTCAGCGCCAAAACTACGAGCTAAAACAGCGTCTTCCGCTGTTTCGGCATTGGTGCGAACACCCATCGTGCGGAATTTATCCACCATTTTCATGTAGGCTTGGAAGCGTGGATTTTCAGACGATTCCATCAATCTCA
>JAITVC010000028.1 GCA_031286005.1 Bacteroidales bacterium | reverse complement strand
CACTCGTTCGTCATTCCGAGCGCAGTCGAGGAATCCCCTCGCTATGGGATGTCTCGACTACGCTCGACATGACGGCTACACATACATCATTGTTAAAGAAACTGACATATATTATTTTTCTGACGTTCTGTTCGCTTGCCGTATTCGGACAGCCGAAAGAGGAACGCCCTGTAACCACACGGATTTTGCTGATTTATGACTGTTCCAACAGTATGAACGGACGTTGGCAAAGCGATTCCAAGATAAATGTATCCAAACGTTTGTTGACAAATATTTTGGATAGTCTTGAGAAAATACCTAATCTGGAAATTGCCTTGCGAGCCTTTGGCCATCAAAAGGATTATCCGCCCATTGATTGTAAAGACAGCAAATTAGAAATCCCCTTTGGACGGAATAATGCCAAACGCATTACCACTAAAATCAAAAGCCTTGTTCCGAGAGGAGGAACACCTATTGCCCACTCGCTCGAAATGGCGGCCGACGATTTCCCTGCTTGCGATCATTGCCGGAACATCATTATTTTAATTACCGATGGTATTGAGGAATGCGGGGGCGATGCGTGTGCGGCATCCGATTTTTTACAACGGCGGGGCATTGCCTTAAAACCGTTTATTATCGGTATCGGGCAGGATTTTAGCGAAGCATTTGGTTGTGTAGGTAAATATTTTGATGCCACGCAAGAATCGGAGTTTATTACAGCGTTTAATGTGGTGGTTTCGCAGGCTTTGGAGTCAACTACGGCGCAAGTGAATTTATTTGACATCAACAATAATCCGAGCGAAACCAATGTGGATATGACATTTGCCGACTACTATTCCAATATGATTAAGTACAATTATATCCATACCATGAATCAGAGAGGTGTTAGCGATACCATAACGTTAGACCCTTTGGTTACTTACCGCATGACGGTGCAAACCATTCCGCCTGTGGTTGTGGATTCGATTGTTCTCATTCCGGGCAAGCACAATATCATTTCGGCCGATATTCCGCAAGGGCAGTTGAAGTTAATTATGTCAAGCGGCTCCACATCCGCACAAGCCAAGTATGTGCCGTGCATCGTTCGCAAGCATGGCGATTTGCAAACTATTCACGTGCAAAATCTAAACTATATCGAACGTTATTTGGTGGGAAGTTACGACTTGGAAATACTAACCGTCCCACGTATCAATCTTTCGGATATTCGCATTGATCAAAGCACAGTTACAACCGTAGAAGTACCCATGCCGGGCATTGCCGTTATTCAAAAATCGGTAGAAGGTGCGGGGATGCTTTTTGCAGAAGACAATGATGGGCTGCGGCTTATTTACAACATGAGTGAAAAAGAAAAAATAGAAACCTTAAATCTGCAACCCGGACGCTATCGGGCCGTGTTGCGCTCCAAATATCTCAATCGTTCTTCCGCCACGATGGAACGAACGTTTATTATCGAACCCGGAAAAACAACCACAGTAAAACTATGACAAAATACACCTTTACAGAGAAAAAAGACACCCGTTCGGGCTATGGCGCCGGACTTTTGGAAGCCGCCAAACGCAATGCCAACGTGGTTGGCCTCACCGCCGACCTCACAGGCTCCGTGAAAATGGACGCTTTCGCGAAAGAGTTCCCCAACCGTTTTGTTCAAGTCGGCATTGCCGAAGCCAACATGATCGGCATTGCTGCTGGAATGACCATTGGCGGAAAAATTCCGTTTGCAAGCACATTTGCAAACTTTGCAACCTCACGTGTTTATGACCAAATCCGCCAATCCGTAGCCTACTCCGCCAAGAATGTGAAAATTGCAGCCACACACGCCGGACTCACCGTTGGCGAAGACGGCGCAACCCATCAAGTGCTCGAAGACATTGGCATGATGAAGATGTTGCCCGGCATGACGGTTGTTGTGTCCTGCGATTACAACCAATCCGTTTTGGCAACCTTAGCCGCAGCCGAACATTACGGCCCCACCTACCTGCGATTTGGACGCCCAACTGTGCCCAATTTCACATCGCTCGACGAGCCGTTTGAAATCGGCAAAGGCATTTTGTTGCAAGAAGGCAACGATGTAACCATCATCGCCACCGGTCATTTGGTGTGGACGGCTTTGCAAGCAGCCGAGCAATTGCTGGAAAAAGGCATCTCTGCCGAAGTTATCAATATCCATACCATTAAACCGTTAGACACCAAATTAATTTTGTCTTCCGTGCTGAAAACCGGTTGTGTAGTTACAGCAGAAGAACACAATATTATCGGCGGTTTAGGCGATAGCGTGGCGCATTTCTTAGGCCGCACAGTGCCTACTCCAATCGAGATGCTTGCCGTCAACGACATGTTCGGCGAAAGCGGAACACCGCAACAATTACTCGATAAACACAACCTCAACGAAGAAGGAATTATCGCTTCCGTACTCACGGTGTTAAACCGGAAATAAACAAAAAAGGCACTCAAAAGTGCCTTTTTTCATAAGGGGGTAGCTGTACACTCGCTGTACATTCGCTGTACACTTCCCATAGTTAAAAATTTTGCTCAAATAAAGACTGGAGTTCGTAACTAATTCCGGATACAAAGATAAGCGTTTTTTTTGAATTAAGCAACATTTTTTAGTTTTGTAAATTCGTCAATGGTTAGGTTTCCTAAAGCGGAATGTCTTCTAATTT
>JAITVC010000275.1 GCA_031286005.1 Bacteroidales bacterium | reverse complement strand
CCTATATTGATCCTATATTGATCCTATACTAATCCTATACAGAACCTCCGCTACAAATTTTGCTCGTGATAAGAGGCATTTTTTTTTCCCCATAGTTCATTTTTTTTTCGTATCTTTGCGCCATCAATAAATCCCTATCCAAAAACAAACAAAAACCCACCATGAAACCCATCCTTTCCCTCCTCGCCGCCCTCATGCTGGCAGCAAGCCTTAGCGCGCAAACCACCTGGCAAATAGGCTCGCCCAACCTCGCCGATGTTACCGCCACCCTTAGCGCCGACAGCAAAACCCTTACCATAAGCGGCACGGGCGATATGGCTTTTTATGACTACTACCAGAGACCCTGGTATGGCGTTCTCGAGCAAATAACAAGCCTTACCGTTGGAAATGGTGTAACAAACATTTCCTCCAAAGCGTTTGACAACATGACCAACTTAGCTACAGCCACCATTGGCAATAGCGTAGATAGTATAGGAGGCAGAGCATTTTCCCGCTGCGGCAACTTGGCCTCGGTTACCATAGGCAGTAGCGTGAAGAGTATAGGGAGCGATGCATTTACCGATTGCCGCAGCTTAACTTCAATAGTGCTTCCCAACAGCGTAACAAGCGTAGGGGAGTTTGCATTTTCCAGTTGCGGCAGCTTGGCCTCGATAAGCCTTGGCAACAGCCTGGTAAGTATAGGGAACACTGCATTTTTAGGCTGTGCAAGCTTGCAGCAGATAACAATTCCCGCCAGCGTAAAGAGTATGGGCTCTTTAGTGTTTCGGAACTGTGCGCAGCTAAGCACCATAACATTTATGGGGAAGAAACCGGATATGGGAAGCAATATATTTTACGGCGTAGGAAACATAACATTACGCCACCTTAGGGGGCTCAAAAGCTGGGAGGAGTATAGCTACTGTTGTGGTGCAACGGTTACCATTGAAACGTATGAAGACTACGAAGCCTTAAACACCTTTTACCAAGAAGCCCTTGCCGCCATTGACCAGCTGCAAGCCGACACCCTGCGCCTTTTTAACGACAAGAAGGCGCTGCAAGCCGACACCGCCCGCCTGAACACCGAGCTGGCCGACTGCGAGGCAAGCAAATTGCCCATCACGTGGGAAATAGGCAAAACCAACCCGTCCGATGTTATCGCCACCCTCAGCGGCGATAAAACCACGCTGACCATAAGCGGAAACGGCGAGATGCAGGATTTTTCCGGTTCCGGTACGGTGCCTTGGCCCGGCTATATAGGCGACATCACCACAGTGGTGGTAAAGGAGGGCGTAACCAACATTGGCGTTTCTGCGTTTGCCAACAGCAGAAGCTTAACTTCGGTAAGTATCCCACAAGGGGTAACGAGTATTG
The DNA here is from genome assembly GCA_031286005.1 of Bacteroidales bacterium. Next base: position 13,387 of record JAITVC010000275.1, on the reverse strand, counting down.
GTGCGTATGCGTTTAATATATCCAATTTGGACTCAATAAGCCTTCCCGAAGGGGTAACAAGTATTGGTCAGCTTGCGTTTGCTAATTGCTATAGCTTAAGCGTCGTAAGCATTCCCTCAAGCGTAGAATCCATTGGCGAGGGTGCGTTTATGCATTGCGACATAACCAAGATAGTAAACCTTAGCCGCGAGCCGCAGCCTATAAATAGCGATGATTTTACACATTATGTAACAGGGAACCCGCTTACCAACGTAGCGCTGCACGTTCCCTTTTGCTTTGTGGAAGCCTACAAGGCGGCTGATGTTTGGAAAGACCTTGGCGCCATAACCGGCATCAACACCGAAGAATGCCTGTTGGATAGCATTGTTGAGCAAAATAAGGTCATCGTTGCCCTTGCGGAAGATACCGCAAGTCTAAACTCAGTCATTTTTGCTCTTGCGGAAGATACCGCAAGTCTAAACTCAGTCATTTTTGCTCTTGCGGAAGATACCGCAAGTCTAAATTCAGTCATTTTTGCTCTTGCGGAAGATACCGCAAGTCTCAACACGGTCATCGTTGCCCTAAAAACTGACACCGCCGAGTTGATTGCCGATACGGTGCGCCTCTATGAACTGCTTACCCTTTGTGAGGAAAACAGCGACGACAATGCTGCCCTGCTGCAAATCATCGCCAACCTCAAAATCGACACGGCCGTACTCAACAACAATCTTGCCCTCTTGCGCAATGACACGGCCTTGCTCAACGCAACGATCATCATTCTGCACAACGACAAAACGGCCTTGATGACGGATACCGCAGCCCTCAACGCCGAAAGTGCCCGCCTGCAAGCCCTGTTGGACAACTGCGGCACAGGCATCGGCGATTGCGACGAGAGCCAACAGTTGCAAGCGCTGAGAGACAGCCTCGTTTGGCTCAATCAAGTGCTGGACGAATGTGAGAATCCTCGCATTGCCCTGCAACCGATGTTAGATACGGAAGTAAAGGTGCACCCCAATCCGGTAGACACCGAGTTGCGCATCACCATCGTGAGCGACTTTATAGGCTACAGTAGCATCGTGGAACTCTACGACATGATTGGCCGACGAATATACTTAGGCCACATCCCAACAGGCATCAAAGAACACACCATCGACATGACCAACTTCCAACCCGGCCTCTACATCCTGCGTGTGGGCAACCGGATGACGAAAATCATTAAAAAATAACCTTTTCCCCATGAAAAAATCCATCACATTCCTAATAACCATAGCTCTCGCAAGCACACTCCACGCCCAAATCCTTACCCTGCAAGGCGGCCCTTCCATATCCAAACTCAATTGGGAATTGGAGCGGTTCATGACGCCGACCACGATACACGATAAAACCCTTGTAGGCTACTCCGTTTTCGCAGGAATGGATTATTTCGACCGCACGTATTTCAATATTTCGTCTAACATCGGCCTCATCCGCAAAGGCGGAATGCATGATGTTTCCCTTTCGGAACAATCCGAAACGGATAAACTCACGTTGAGCTATCTGTCGGTAAACACCACCGCAGATTTCAAGTATCCCGTAGCCAAGATATACTACCCGTTTGTCAGCATCGGCCCAAGGTTAGACTATCTGGCCAAACACAGCCAACACTTCGATATAGTCGAGAGCGTGAATGGATTCAATGCCGTGTCGGTAGGGATGATTCTCGGCGCCGGTGTAAAGGTAAATACGGGTAATTTTCAATTCGGACTGCGTGCCGACTACTATTTAAATTTCAACCCCGTTGCCGATTGGGAAAACCAATCGCCCGACAGCAGTGGCAAAATCACGGGGCAAACATTTACCGTAAGCCTAAGCATAGGCTACAAGCTAAACAAAGGCATAGGGATATTCACGCCGGTTGTAGACCGAATCCGAAACGGACTGTAAACATAATTCAAAATTTTTTCGTATCTTTGCGGAGAATTGTAATAGGCATGTCAAAAGTATATAAATATTTAGGTATAATTTTCGCAGTACCTTCCGGAGATCATTTTCCGATTCATATTCATGCGATACACGGCAACGCTGTGGTTAGGGTGTATTTATATGAAAAGACGGTACGGTATACACAGTAAGATATGAAGAAAAAACAGGCCGATTTACAAAATCGCAAATGAACGATTTGAAAACCTTTGTTTCCAAGCATAAAAATGCCCTGCTGTTTGCTTACAAACAATTACAACGAGGAGTTAAAGTTGAGATTATAGAAATAACAAAACGTATAAAATGAAAACATCTGTAGCCACGTATTCGCAAGCCGTAGTGCAAGCCAAATATTTGCACGATTATTTGATTGAAGTAACCTTTTTTGATCACAGTGTTCGTGTTGTTGACTTAGAGAATTTTTTTAAAACAAGCAATTGGGAATTGGTGAGAAAATTCGCACCATTGGCAAAGTTTAAGCAATTTTACATTGACCCGGAAATAGGCACACTCGCTTGGGGCGACAATGAGTGTGATATTGACCCGTTCGACATTTACGAAGGGCGGTTTGATGCTAAATTGGAGTATGCTTAATTCCCCTGTCGGGCGACGTTTTTAACGCCGCCCTTTTTATTCCGAAAGATTGCGCCTTATGACATTTTGTTAGGTTTCTTATAAATTCGGTTAAAATCCAAACCGACCAACTCCGTATCAAGTCTGCTACAACTCCGGTACAGAATCTTTTAATTCTTGATTTTTAATTCTTCATTTTTTTTCGTATCTTTGCATCGTTTATAAAACATTCTACAGAACGAAAAAACAATATAACGTGGAAGATTTGACAACTCAATCAGAGTTTATTAAAAGTAAAAATATGGGTGAAGAATGTGGCGTGTTCGGCGTGTTTGGCGTGCAGGATGCGGCAACACTTACCTACTATGGCCTGCATGCTTTGCAACACAGAGGCCAACAAGGATGCGGCATTGTGAGCGCTAAAAACCGTGCGTTCAAACGCATCAAAGGCGAGGGCTTGGTTACCGAAGTATTTAACGAAACCAGCTTAAGTACACTCCACGGAGATATGGCCATCGGTCATGTACTATATTCCAACGATAATGGGGGCGGGTTCAACAACGTTCAGCCGTTTGTATTCCTACACAGTACAGGCGATTTCGCATTAGCCAACAATGGAAGTTTAGTTAATTCCCAACTGCTGAAACAGCGTTTGGAAAAAAGCGGAAGCCTGTTTCATTCCACGTCCGACAGTGAGGTTATCGCTCATCTCATCAAAAAGGAAAACGACAGCCACGACCGAATTGAGTCGCTTTTGGATGCTTTGAATATGATAGACGGCGCTTTTGCATTCATCATCATGACGGCAAGCCGCTTGTATGCCTGTCGCGACAAATACGGCCTAAAACCGCTTTCGTTGGGAAAATTCAACGGCGGTTATGTGGTGAGCAGCGAAACCTGCGCATTTGATGTGGTGGGTGCGGAGTTCATACGGGACATTGAGCCGGGCGAGGTTGTGATTATTGACAAAGACGGACTCACAAGCGTGGATTATTCAAAATTCAAGCAACACAAGATGTGTGCAATGGAATATATCTATTTTGCCCGTCCCGACAGTGATATTGAAGGCTGTAATGTTCATGCGTTCCGTAAGGAAACCGGCAAATTGCTGTATCGAGAAGCGCCCGTTGATGCGGATATAGTGATTGGCGTGCCCGATTCGAGTTTGAGCGCAGCGGTGGGTTACAGCGAGGAAAGCGACATTCCCTACGAAATGGGCTTGATTAAAAATAAATACATCGGTCGCACGTTTATTCAGCCCTCGCAAGAGTTGCGAGAGAAAGGCGTGAGAATGAAACTGTCGGCCGTTCGAGGGATTGTCAACGGCAAGCGTGTAGCCCTTATCGACGATTCCATTGTGCGCGGAACAACGCTCAAGCGGATTGTAGGGATGCTCAAGCAAGCAGGCGCCAAAGAAGTGCATCTGCGCATAGCAAGTCCGGCGATGATAAATCCTTGCCACTATGGGGTAGATACAGCAACTTACGAAGAGCTAATTGCCGCACGCCTCAAAGATGTGGACAAAGTAAGAGAAAGTATAGGGGCAGATTCGTTGTCCTATCTTTCGCCCGAAGCACTCTACAAAGCCGGCAACCGCAAAGAACTCTGCACAGCCTGCTTCACAGGGAAATACCCAACACCGCTTTATTAGTGATGAATTAAAAATTAAGAATTAAAAATTAAAAGTCTAATAAACGTTTTTATAAACTTTACAAACTTTAAGAACTTTACAAACTAAATAATTATGGCCGAAAGTTATGAAAAAGCAGGCGTAAACCTCGAAGCAGGTTACGAAGTTGTACGACGAATAAAGAAACACGTAGCCTCCACCCAACGCTTGGGCGTGATGGGCAATATCGGTGCCTTCGGGGGTATGTTCGACCTCTCGGCGCTCAACGTGAAAGAGCCCGTGCTCGTCAGCGGAACCGATGGTGTAGGCACCAAATTAAAACTCGCCTTTGAACTCAACAAGCACGACACGATAGGCATTGATGCCGTAGCGATGTGTGTGAATGATGTATTGGCACAAGGCGCAGAGCCGTTGTACTTTCTCGATTATATCGCCGTAGGAAGCAACGAGCCGACCAAGATAGAGGCTATCGTAAGCGGTGTGGCGGAAGGATGCCGTCAGGCGGGATGCGCCCTCATCGGAGGCGAAACGGCCGAAATGCCCGGTATGTATGCCGATGGAGAGTATGATATTGCCGGATTCACATGCGGCGTCGTAGAGAAATCCAAACTGATTGATGGCTCCAAAGTAGCCGTAGGCGATGTATTAGTTGGGATTGCATCAAGCGGAGTACACTCCAATGGGTTTAGCCTCGTGCGCAAGGTTGTGAAAGACGCCGGTTTGAACCTTTCGGAGAAATACCCCGAATTTAACGGAAAGACGTTAGGCGAAGTATTACTCACACCAACCAAAATCTATATCAAATCCGTGCTCTCCGTCGTAGCTCAATGCGAAGTACACGGCATCAGCCACATCACCGGCGGCGGATTTGACGAAAACATCCCCCGCATCGTCAAAGAAGGGCAGGGGATAGAAATCCAACACGGCTCATGGGACATCCTCCCCATCTTCACGTTCCTCGAAACCCACGGCCAAATCAACCACCGTGAAATGTTCAACATCTACAACATGGGCATCGGCATGGTCATCGCCCTAAACCAAACCGAAGCCAACAAAGCAATAGAAATCTTGACGGCGCATGGGGAAAAGGCCTCGATAATAGGCAGGATTGTTGAGGGGGAAGGGGTGAGGATTAATTGAAAATGGAGAATGGAGAATTGAAAATTACGTTTTTTAACACCCACATTTATGAGGGGTTTAAACCTAATAAAATTCAATCATTATGAATGTAAATTTTAATTTTATTATGGATATAAATTCCAATTTTTCACAGATAATTGGAGCAATGATTGCCGCTATCGTTGTCGTAGCAGGTTGGTTTTGGATTGCATATCTGAATAGAAAAAATGAAATAGCAAAAGAATTGAGGCAACACAAAATAAAATTACTTGTGGATTTGTTTAAACTAGTACGAAAGCAACGAGATTTGAATAAAAACGAACAATTAACAACATTGCCGGATGGATATTGGGATTTATATTATGATGTAACAGCATCAATTAATTCTTTTTGTAATGAAGATATTATTGCGGTTTATTACGAAGTAGATGCTAATGCATTAGATAAAGAAGACATAAATAAGCATTTTGAGAGTTCTGAAAAATGTAAAAAAGAACTAATAAACGATATTAGGGAAGGAGTGAATTTGGAAAAATTATTCAAGAAAAAAAAACAACGGTGGTGCCACGTCGTGTGGCACAAATTCAGAAAAAATTAAAATTCTATACTTAAATGAATAACCAAAACGAAATAATCTTGTACAGACCAAATGACATTGTTCAGTTGGAAGTTCGTCTCGAAAACGAAACCGTTTGGCTTACACAGGCGCAAATGGTTTTGTTATTTGGTAGAGATCAGTCCGTTATTTCAAAGCATATCAATAATATTTTCAGAGAACAAGAATTAGAAGTAAATAGTAATATGCAAAATTTGCATATTACAAATATTGATCGACCAGTTTCATTTTATAGTTTAGATGTAATAATTTCTGTTGGATATCGTGTAAAATCTGTTCAAGGTACATTATTTCGTCAATGGGCAAATCGAGTTTTGAAAGAATATTTATTGCGAGGTTATGCTGTTAGTCAACGGTTTGAGCGATTAGAATATCGTGTGGCAGAAACAGAAAAGAAGATTGACTTTTTTGTTCGTACGGCTTTGCCTCCTAAAGAAGGTGTATTTTATGACGGACAAATTTTTGATGCCTACAAGTTTGTTTCAGACTTGATAGAAACAGCAAAGAAAGAAATTGTCGTAATAGACAATTATATTGATGCAAGTATTCTGACATTATTGTCAAAACGAAAAGATGGCGTAAAGGCAACAATTTTTACCAAAGCAATATCCAAGTCTATGCAACTTGATTTGCAAAAATACAATGCTCAATATCCGGAAATTATTATAGAAGAAAAAACAAATATACACGACCGATTTTTGCTCATAGATAACAATTTGTATCATATTGGCGCATCTCTTAAAGATTTAGGAAAAAAATTATTTGCTTTTTCAAAAATGGAAATGGAAGCGATAGGACTATTGCAAGGAATCAATAACGAAAATATTACCCCTCAAAAGAAATAATTACACGGATAAAATCATTCATGCTATTTTTATGCCCACAACTCCCACACATATCGCCCTCTTCGCCTCTGGCAACGGTAGCAATTTTGAAGCCATCGCACAGGCTTGTGCGGATGGACGGTTGAATGCACAGATTGCGCTTTTGGTGTGTGATAAGCCGGATGCGTATGTTATCAAACGGGCGGAGAAGTTCAATATTTCGGTGTTTGCGTTTAGACCGAAAGAGTATGCGAGCAAGGCGGATTACGAAACAGAAATCGTGCGGCTGTTGAAGGAAAAGCAGGTTGATTTGATTTGTCTGGCGGGCTACATGCGGCTTATTTCGGATGTCTTGCTGAATGCTTTTGAGGGCAGAATCGTTAATATTCATCCGTCGCTTTTGCCTGCATTCAAGGGTGCGCACGCTATCCAAGATGCCTTTGACTATGGCGTGAAGATAACAGGCGTTACTACACATTTCGTGGATAAGACTTTGGACGGTGGCACTATCATCGCCCAAATCCCCATCTCAACAGAAGGTTGCACACTTGAAGAATTAGAGAGGAAAATTCATGCCGTTGAGCATGAATTGTACATTGAAACAATTAAACAACTAAACAATATATGAGAGCACTTTTTAGCGTAAGCAACAAAACCGGCGTGGTGGAGTTTGCCAAGGAACTAACCGGCTTGGGTTGGGAAATCATCGCCACCGGCGGAACGATGAAACTTTTGCAGGACAACAAAATTAATGTGATTAATATTAGCGATATTACCGGTTTCCCGGAAATTTGCGACGGCCGGGTGAAAACGCTGCACCCCAATGTTCACGGTGGATTGCTTGCACGTAGAGATGACCCAAACCATTTGCAAGCGTTGAAAGATAACCATATTGAGTTTATCGACATGGTTTGTGTAAACCTTTATCCGTTTCGCGAAACCATTGCCAAACCGGATGTTATGATGGAGGATGCAATCGAAAATATCGACATCGGCGGCCCATCCATGTTGCGAAGCGCTGCGAAAAATTATAAGGATGTAACGGTGGTGTGCGACCCGCAGGATTATGCGCAAATCATCTCCGAAATCCGCAACAGCGGAAATACGACCACAGAAACACGATTGCAGTTATCGGCCAAAGCGTACACACACACGGCTCTTTATGATTCGTGTATTGCAGGATATTTGCGTAACAAGGCAGGATTGACAGAGAAGGTTTTTATGGATTTCGACTTGGTGCAATCGTTGCGCTACGGCGAAAACCCCCATCAATCCGCCAAATTTTACAAACAAGATACGCCCGTTCCGTATTCCCTCGCTTTCGCGAAACAGTTGAATGGCAAGGAACTTTCGTACAACAATATTCAAGATGCAAATGCCGCTTTAAACATCGTTAGCGAATTTGACGAGCCGTTTTGTGTAGGCTTAAAGCACATGAATCCGTGCGGTGCAGCCATCGGAAAAGACGTACTTGATGCGTGGACAAAGGCCTACGAAGCTGACAAAACGAGTATCTTTGGCGGTATCGTTGCTGTCAACCGCACCGTAGATGCTAAAACAGCCGAAGCGATGAAACCGATATTCCTCGAAATCATCATCGCACCCGAATTTACAAAAGAAGCGTTGGATATTTTATCCACCAAGAAAAACCTGCGCCTTTTGGTCGTAGATATGTCTGAAAAAGACGAAAAACCACAGCAAATTGTGAGTGTCAATGGCGGAATATTAGTGCAAGACCTCGATACCAATACGGTGAAAGTGGTAGAAAATATGACCGCAACAACGAAAAAACCGACCGCTACGCAGTTGAGCGATTTGAATTTCGGCTGGCGTATAGTGAAACACGTCAAATCTAACGCCATTGTTGTTGTAAAAGACGGATGTACTGTTGGTGTTGGTGCAGGTCAAATGAACCGAGTAGGTTCTGCCGAGATAGCCCTCAAACAAGCGAAGGAAAAAGGCTTAACAACCGGCTTGGTTCTTGCATCGGATGGCTTTTTCCCGTTCGACGATACGGTAACTCTCGCAGCCCAATACGGTGTAGAAGCTATTGTTCAACCCGGCGGTAGCGTGCAAGACCCAGCATCTATCAAGAAAGCCAACGAACTTGGTCTTGCTATGACGATGACAGGGATGAGGCATTTTAAACACTAATGTCATACGTATTGAAAACAAAAAAGCCCGCCAATTGGCGGGCTTTTTTGTTTTTTTGCTGAACCTTATGCAGGAATGATTGCTTCAACCGGGCAAACGTCTGCGCAAGAACCGCAGTCGGAGCACGCACTTGCATCAATTTTGTAGATGTCTCCGGCAGAGATTGCTCCAACTGGACATTCATCAATACAAGTACCGCAAGCAGCACAATCTTCAGTGATTTTGTAAGCCATGATAACTATTTTTTTTGATTAATAACAATGCAAAAATACGAAAAATATCCGAATAAAAAAAATTTAGAGCGTAATTTTATTTTTAGACAACCAAAACAAATAAAGTTTTGTTCAATTCGTATTTTTTTTGTATCTTTGCCCGATATTTGTTAATAATTCAGAAATAAAAAATTAATATATTACAAAAATGGCAAATAAACCTTCAACTATTCAGCAAAAGGATGATCTTGTTGTGAAGTTTGTCGGAGATTCCGGTGACGGTATGCAGTTGATCGGCACCTTTTTCTCTGAGGCTTCGGCTCTGGCCGGGAATGATTTAGCAACGTTTCCCGATTATCCTGCCGAAATTCGCGCACCACACAATACGGTGGCTGGCGTTTCCGGATTTCAAGTTCACATTGGTCAAAAACAAATTTACACTTCGGGGGATGCTTGCGATGTACTCGTAGCCATGAATCCCGCATCACTCAAAGCCAACCTCAAATGGGCTAAAACAGGTGCAACCTTAATCATTAATGCCGATACGTTTGATGATGATGCCATTGCCAAAGCCGGATATTCTGCAAATCCGCTAACTGATGGAAGTTTGGGAAAATATCATGTGATTCCGGCACCGGTTAGTTCGCTTACCAAAAAAGCGTGCGACGAATTGGGTATTGATACTAAAACCGCAGATAGAAGTCGGAATGTGTTTGCATTGGGTATCCTCTGTTTCATCACAGGCCGCGATATTGAACATATCAATCATTTGTTTGATAAGAAATTTGTACAAAAACCAAAAATCCTTGAAATCAACAAGCGTGTGTTCCGTGCAGGTTATGATTATGCCGATACGGCTGAAATCGTAGAATCTGTAGTTACAGTACCGGCTGCTACCACAATGGAAAAAGGCCGCTATCGCAACATTACCGGAAACATTGCTACGGCTTGGGGATTGCTTGCTGCATCCGAAAAATCAGGTCGTCCGCTGTTTTTGGGTTCATACCCCATCACACCGGCAACAGATATTTTGATTGAATTAGCTAAACATAAATCCCTTGGAACTCGTGTGTTTCAAGCCGAAGACGAGATTGCCGGTATTTGTTCTGCTATTGGCGCAAGTTTTGCCGGTGCAATGGCGTGTACAACCACTTCCGGCCCTGGACTTTCATTGAAAACCGAAGCGTTGGGATTGGCAGTAATCACTGAACTTCCATTGGTAATTGTGGATGTTCAACGTGGCGGCCCGTCAACGGGATTACCTACCAAATCTGAACAATCCGATTTGTATCAAGCGCTTTTCGGACGTAATGGCGAAGCTCCGCTTATTGTGTTGGCAGCATCGTCGCCCGCAGATTGTTTCTATTTCGCCTTTGAGGCCGCAAGATTGGCTATGGAAACGATGACACCGGTTATTTTGCTTACCGATGGCTATATTGGAAACGGTTCGCAATTGTTCAAAATTCCGAAAATGGCTGACTTGCCTAAAATCAATCCGCCTATTGCAAAACCTAATGATCCGAATTATTTGCCTTACAACCGCGACCCGAAAACACATGTTCGCCAATGGGCTATTCCGGGAACGGAAGGCTTGCGGCACCGTATCGGCGGTTTGGAAAAAGAAAATGGAAAAGGCTCTGTGTCCACCGATCCGCAGAACCACCAATTGATGACGAATTTGCGTCGTGATAAAGTTCTGAAAGTGGCCGAACGTTTGCCGCAACAAGAGATCATGGGCGAAGAAAAAGGCGATTTGCTGGTTGTAAGTTGGGGTGGTACGAAAGGTGCAAACCTTAGTGCTGTTCAAGAATTGCAGGCGCAAGGTAAAAAGATCTCTCATGCCCATTTCAACTATATCATGCCGCTCCCGAAAAATACGGAGCAAGTACTTTCGAGCTTCAAAAAAGTGGTGGTAACCGAGTTGAACGACGGACAATTTGTGAATTACCTGCGCATGAAATTCCAACATATTCCGATGTTGCAATACAACAAAGTACAGGGCTTGCCATTCACGGTAAGCGAACTAACCGAAGAATTTACCAAAATCATGGAGGCTAAATAATCATGGAAAAGAAATTTGTATTTATACCAAAATCCGAAACACCACTGACTAAAGAAGATTTTGTTAGTGACCAAATGGTAAAATGGTGTCCCGGTTGTGGCGGACACGCCATTTTGTCGTCCGTTGCAAATGCCTTTCCTAAAACAGGCTATAAGAAAGAAAATATCGTATTAGTGTCGGGAATCGGTTGTTCGAGCCGTTTTCCATATTATGTGAATACTTACGGCTTTCATGGTATTCACGGACGTGCGAATGCGATTGCAACGGGTGTGAAAATCTTTAATCCGCAACTCAGTGTTTGGATTAACACCGGCGACGGCGATTCCACTGCAATTGGCGGAAATCACTTTATTCATATCATCCGCCGGAATATGGACGTGAATATTTTGATGTTCAACAATCAGATTTACGGCTTGACAAAAGGTCAATATTCGCCTACATCGCCAATGGGTGCTGTAACGAAAACATCGCCATTCGGTACGATTGAACAACCGTTTAATCCTGGCGAATTGGTTATGGGTGCGCAAGGTACATTCTTTGCCCGCGCGGTAGATACCAACCCGAAATTGATGACCGAAATCATGGAAGAAGCCACCAAACACGACGGTACGTCGGTGGTTGAAATCCTTGAAAACTGTGTTATCTTCAACGATAAAGCTCATGCCGGCATCACATCGAAAGAAATGCGTGATAATGCTCAATTAATCTTGAAACACGGCGAGCCGATGATATTCGGAACAGAAAAAAACAAAGGTCTTCGCTTCAATACGGGCAAAGGCCGTTTGGAAGTGGTAACGATTGGCGAAAACGGCATCACGTTGGAAGATATTTTAGTTCACGACCAGTACAGCAAAGATTCGGGTATTCATTTGATGCTTGCTCAAATGGAATTGCCGGAAATGCCTATTGCGCTCGGCGTTATCCGTTCGGCAGCGTTTCCTACTTATAACGAATTGTTCGAAATCCAAATGGATGAAGCCAAACGCGAATCCAAAATCCAATGTGTGGATGATTTGCTCAATTCGGGCGATACATGGGAAATTTAATCTATAAAAAAGAGGGGCGACATTGTCGCCCCTCTTTTTTTATAATAATTTCTCAAAGGCTGGTCAGCAACCGCTCTGATAGCCTGTTGAGGGTGGTGCGCCATGCGGCGATTGCACCGCTGTTCATAAGTTCGTTCATGGATTGTTCGTTGTATCCGCCAGGCGTCATGTCGTGAGCTAATTCGACAAGGTCGCAGTTGGCAGTTTCGGCGGCACGGCGACTGAGTGCGCTTAATAGCGAGTGTGTGAACTTAACCGATACATCGTGCGAGATGCCTTGCGATTCGGCGAATCGGACAAATTCTTCCAACAACATATAGTATGGACTCATCATGCAGGTTAGCAACTGTAGCGGGCGCATATCGCTTAGCTTTTTGAGATAGATGGCATCGCTTACCGGGGCAAACAATTGGCCTACTTCCGGAATTTCGGGATACACGAGCAGCGGCCCGAACCCTCTCACAATCATGGGCAGCGGAACAACATGTGCCAAAAGTGCAGTTTCGCCGGTAATCTTTTTCAAATCGTCGAGCTGCATTTCGGTGGCCATGTTTAGTACCTTATGGTCTTTTCTGAATTTAAGCTCGTTCAGTGCGCCGAACGCATTTTTCTGAACGGTTATAAACACCCACTCGGCCTTGTCTAACACGTCTTGGTTGGATTGACATACCTTCACTTCTGAAAACTTAGCAGCCAGCGCTGCTGCTTTATCCGCATTTCTGGGAGAGAGAAAAAACTCATGACCTGCTTTCTGGGTGCAAAATCCGGTTACTATAGCCGATGCGATTGTACCGGTACCGATTATTCCTATTTTCATATATCCTGTATTAAAAAATTCTTCGTATTAAAAAAACTCAATGGGCGAAACGATGTTTTGCAACGTGGCTACTACACTCCAAGCGGCAATGGCGCTGGTGCGGGAATAAATCTGCAAATTGGTGCGTACTTCGTCGCCTTCGATTTTGATATGATATTCGTCTCCTTTGTAACCTCCCGGAAGCACGTGGATGTCCATCTTGGTATTTTCCGGTCCGGCGCTTGCCAAGGCAGTGGCTACGGCTACATTGACATGGGTTGGCAGAATGGCGATAGCCTCTTTGGTGGTGCCCCGAAAAACCTCTGTTTGTTCCGTAATATTCATGATGCCGTCGAAATTCAAAGGGGTATGAGAGACCGCTCCGGGTGATTTTAAGGCAGTAATGGATGCCGTAAT
>JAITVC010000200.1 GCA_031286005.1 Bacteroidales bacterium | reverse complement strand
AATTAAAAGATTTTGTACCGGAGTTGTAGCGGACTTGATACGGAGATGGTACGGACTTGGTCGGTTTGAGCTTTGTCCGAACTTATAACAGACCTGACAAAATGTCAGTCTGTAATGTTTGTTAACTCCCATTTGGGGTAAAAAAAGAAGAAAAACGACATTTCTCAGCTTCGCTTCTCCTTCGTTGCTCCTTCGTTGCTGATTTACTCCTAATTTTAGACTGACATTTTGTCAGTTTCGGGTGCTGCCGAAGCAAGCGGATGTCTCGACTCCTTGCTTGTCATGTACAAGGGCTTGTAAATTTTAATATTTTTTAATTTGCAATTGAGAATTAAGAATTTATTTTTTTCATTTTTATTTTGCACCTTCGCAAATCTCATAAGAATAAAATTATCTTAGAAAAAAACTTGCCGCATTCAAAAGAAATTCGTAGCTTTGCAAAAACACACACCAAAAACGAACTACTATGAAACAAAAAAACATTTCCCTACTATTTTCAAACGTCATCGCAGCATTGTTTATTCTGCTTATTGGCTTCATGACAACAAGTTGTAACAGTACTTACTTTCCGCGATTGACCAGTATTCCTCTGATTAAGGAGAAAGGCGATACCAGAATTGAAGGAGGAGCCACTATTATTGTTCCAAGTATTCAGGCATCTGTTTCGCATGGAATAACTGATAAAATAGCCATTCAAGTAGCAGGTTCTGTAGTTCCTTATGTTTATTATAATTCCGTTGGTATCTCTGATAATTCCGTTGGTGTCTCAGATAATTATTTGCATGGTGCTGTTGGATATTATAAAAAAATAAACGAAAGGAACGTTGTGGAATTGTACGGAGGATTTGCTTATGGTCATGGAGACTATAATGGGAGGGTAACAGGTAATTATCAAGACGGCAACTATCAGATGTATTTTACCCAGTTTAATTTTGGGAATATCAAGAAAAAACCTGATAATATGGAATTGGGGTTGGGGTTGAAATTGGGGTATCTGCACACAAACATGAATATTAGTATTGATGATTTATTTCATGGATTTCAGCATCAGAAAGGCGTAGTTTTAGAGCCGACCGGATTTATACGCTTTGGTGGGCCAAAATGGAGATTTCATGCTGCATTAGGCTTTGGTATGTGGTATCCGATATCTGACGCTTATGAAATACATCAAAGGCCTGTTAATTTGGGCCTTGGTGTTAGTTATAGTTTTGGAGGAATTAGTAATAAATAAAGCTTGGCTATATTTTGGGGCAACGAATACCCTGCACCCTTTTAATTTTTAATTTTTAATTATTTTCCGTATCTTTGCATGTTAATATTACACACACATGAAGAACGAGGATATAGCCCTAAAATACAGTCCGCAAGATATTGAGGATAAATGGTACGAACATTGGTTGGATAAAGATTACTTCCATTCCGAGCCTGACGACAGAGAGCCTTACACCATCGTTATACCTCCGCCAAACGTTACAGGCGTGCTTCACATGGGGCACATGCTCAACAATACCATTCAAGATGTGCTCACACGCCGAGCCAGAATGCAAGGCAAAAACGCCTGCTGGGTGCCGGGAACAGACCACGCATCCATAGCCACAGAAGCGAAAGTGGTGGCCAAACTGAAAGAGCAAGGTATTGACAAGAAAGATTTATCGCGCGACGAGTTCCTGAAACACGCTTGGGAATGGAAAGACAAGCACGGCGGCATCATTCTTCAACAGTTGAAAAAGTTGGGCGCCTCGTGCGATTGGGAGCGCACTAAATTCACCATGGACGAGGATTTGTACGAATCCGTGATTGATGTATTTATCGACCTTTACAACAAAGGCCTCATTTATCGTGGCGTTCGGATGGTGAACTGGGACCCAAAAGCCTTAACAGCTGTATCCGACGAAGAAGTGATTCACAAAGAAATTCAAAGCAAACTTTACTATCTCAAATACCCGGTTGTTGGCGAAAAAGACACTTTCGTTACCATCGCAACCACTCGCCCCGAAACCATCTTGGGCGACACTGCCGTGTGCTGCCATCCCGACGATGAGCGCTTTGCTCACCTGAAAGGAAAATCTGTCATCATTCCGCTTGTCAATCGTGAAATACCGATTATCTTTGATGAATATGTCGACCGTGAGTTCGGTACAGGCTGCCTTAAAATCACACCGGCACACGATATTAACGACTACAACATTGGCATCAAACACCATCTGCAAAGCATCGATATTTTCAACGATAACGGAACAATCAATGAAAAAGCAGGCCTCTATGTGGGAAAAGACCGTTTCGATGTGCGCAAGGAAATAGCCACAGACCTTGAAAAAGCAGGCCATTTAGAGAAAATAGAGAACTACACCAACAACGTAGGATTTTCCGAACGCACCGATGCTGTGATAGAGCCTAAACTCTCGCAACAATGGTTCGTTAAGATGCAGGATTTGGCCAAGCCAGCGTTAGATGTGGTGATGAGCGACACCATCCAATTTCATCCCGCCAAATTTAAAAACACTTATCGTCACTGGATGGAGAATGTGAAGGATTGGTGCATCTCTCGCCAATTGTGGTGGGGACAGCGTATTCCGGCATTTTATGCACCGAATGGCGAATTTGTAGTAGCTAAAACAAAAGAAGAGGCGTTGGAAAAATTGAGAATTGAGAATGGAGAATTGAGAATGGAGGATGTGAGGCAGGATGAAGACGTATTGGATACATGGTTTTCCTCTTGGTTGTGGCCGATTTCGCTGTTTGATGGCATCCGCCATCCGGGCAACAAAGACATCAGTTATTACTACCCGACCAACGACCTTGTTACAGCTCCCGAAATTATCTTCTTTTGGGTGGCGCGCATGATTATGGCTGGTCAGGAATATCAACAAAATATTCCGTTCAAGAATGTATACTTTACCGGTATCGTTCGAGATAAATTAGGCCGCAAGATGTCCAAATCGCTGGGCAATTCGCCCGACCCGTTGGACTTGATAAAAATCTACGGCGCCGATGGCGTGCGGGTGGGTATGCTGCTCACATCGCCTGCCGGAAACGATTTGCCGTTTGACGAATCGCTTTGCGAGCAAGGTCGAAACTTCTGCAACAAAATCTGGAATGCCATGCGTTTGGTTAACGGATGGAAGGTTTCCGAAATGCTTGCACAACCTGACTGGGCAAGAGCATCCATAGATTGGTTTGAAGCAAGAATGAACGAACAGATCGCCATTATCGAAGATCATTTTGAAAAATATCGATTGAGTGATGCACTAATGACAACCTATAAATTAGTTTGGGATGACTTTTGTTCGTGGTATTTGGAAATAATAAAACCTCTAAACATAATAAAATCTCAAGAAAAACAGTTCAGCATGTATCTTGGATTATCTCATGGTTTATTAGATTCAGAAAAGTCTATTGATAAAATTACATATAATAAAACAATTGATATTTTCGGAAAATTAGTACAACTATTACATCCGTTCATGCCGTTTATCACAGAAGAAATCTGGCATATCTTGGGCGATAGAACCGAAGATATTATTATCTCAAACCTTCCTAAATCAGCGGCTTTCGACCAAGCTATTATTGCCAAATTTGAAACTGCACAACAGGTCATCACCGAAGTGCGCACCGTGCGAAAAGCTAAAAACATCCCGCAAAAAGATGCTATATCACTATTCGTAAAGAAGAACAACCAACAGCCCGAAACGCTGTTCGACGGCGTAGTTCAAAAACTTTGTAACCTCGACAAGTTGGAGTATATTTCCGAAAAGATGGAACAGGCGTCAACGTTTATCGTTAAATCAACGGAGTTTTTTATTCCGCTTGGCGACAAAATAGATAAAGAAGCCGAGAAAGCCAAACTGCTTTCGGAACTCAAACAGGCCGAGAATCTGCTGCGCTCTACACAATCTAAACTCTCCAACGAACGCTTTGTGGCAGGAGCTCCCGAACAAGTTATCGCTCTCGAACGCAAAAAACAAAGCGATGCGCAACAAAAAATAGATGTGATTACCAAACAACTTGAACAAATGTCATCCTGAGCAACGCGAAGGAACTAAAAAAACGATTTAGATGAAAAAGATCCACAAACTCACCGTCAAATCCTTTATCGGGCCTCTTCTTGTAACCTTCTGCATTACCATGCTGATTTTGATTATGCAATTTCTATGGAAATATGTGGATGACTTGGTGGGCAAAGGCTTAGACCCGCTTATTATCTTCAAATTCTTGGGCTATACCGCTCTAACTTTGGTGCCGATGGCCTTGCCGATTACGGTTTTGTTGGCATCCTTGATGACACTCGGAAATATGGGCGAAAACTACGAGTTGGTGGCGATTAAATCGGCGGGAATTTCATTGCGCAAACTCTTGCGCCCGTTGTTTGTGTTTACAATTGGTATTTCGTGCTTGGCCTTTGTGTTCTCAAATAATGTGTATCCTTACGCATTTTTGAAATACAGAACTTTATTACACGATATTCAGATGAAGAAACCGGCCTTGAATATCAAGGAAGGCGAGTATTACAAGCGCATTGACGGTTATGTAATTCGTTTTGATAAAAAAGACCGTGATGGAAAGACCATCCACGGCGTGCAAATTTTCGACCATACGGAGAACCTCGGCAATGTGCGTATTACCATGTCGAAATGGGGATTGATGCAAACTACATCCGATGGAAAATTCTTGGTGTTCACGCTCTACGACGGATACTCGTATGCAGAAGACGTTAAAGAGTACCAAAATCGCCATAAACGCCCGTTCTCACGTGTGAAATTTGAGGAGCAAACCATCAAATTTGACTTGTCCTCATTTGCAATGGGCGAAACCGATGAGGGCGTGTTTGCCTATCACGAAAAACAGCAAAACTTAACGAAACTTCAAGCTACGGTTGATACGTTGAGTATGCAATACGATAAACGTGTGGAAGAAATTAAGGTTGGACTGGTTTCTCGCTATCATTTTTATAATTTGTTTTATCAAGACAGCAATCAAGGGCCACGTGTGGAACTCACGGATTCGCTCACATCAACCTATATGAACGTGGCTGCAACCAATGCCAATTCCATTCTCAACGATGTGAAATATTATGCCACCGACCTTCAAAATCGCGAAGCGGCAGTGAATAGTTACGAAGCAGAATGGTACAGGAAGTTCACTAATTCGTTTGCTTGTTTGCTTTTGTTTTTGGTTGGTGCGCCGCTTGGTGCCATCATTCGCAAAGGAGGGCTGGGTATGCCGGTTGTAGTGTCGGTACTTATTTTTATTGCCTATTTCGCCTTGTCTAAAATTGGCGAAATGTCTGTCCTGACCACAGATTTACAAACATGGAAAGGCATGTGGCTGTCGGCTGTCATCTTTTTACCAATAGGCATCTTTCTACTTGTGAAAGCGACATCTGATGCAGCAATTTTGGATGCGGAAGTATGGCGGCGCAAGTTTCTTAAAGTGTTAGGGCGGAAATAACATGAATCTTTTCGACGATCCAAAGCAACGCATCGAACAGCTCACGGAAAGTTTGAACACACACAATTATAATTATTATGTGTTGGACAAACCGACTATTTCCGATTTTGAATTTGATGCCCTTTTGCAAGAATTGATACAACTCGAAAAGGCCTATCCACAATATGTTTTGCCTAATTCGCCAACCCTGCATGTGGGGGGCGAAATCACGAAGAATTTCCAAACCGTAGTACACCGCTATCCGATGCTTTCGCTCGGAAACACCTACTCTTTCGAGGATTTAAAAGAGTTTGACGAACGGATAAAGAAGTTGGTTACACGGGATTTTTCATATATATGCGAATTGAAATACGACGGTGTGGCAATCGGATTGCGCTACGAAAACGGCCGATTGACACAAGCTGTAACGCGTGGAGATGGGATTAAAGGCGATGATGTAACCACGAATGTGAAAACCATTCAAAGCATTCCGTTGAAACTAAAAGGCGATGATTATCCGCCCGATTTTGAAATTCGTGGCGAAATAGTTATGCCTCACAAATCGTTTGAAGCGCTTAATAAACTAAGAGAAGATGTGGGCGAGGAACCGTTTGCCAATCCCCGTAATGCGGCATCGGGAAGTTTGAAACTGCAAGATTCCAAAGAAACGGCCAAACGCAAGCTGGACTGTTTCCTCTATTTCCTGTTGGGCGATGAATGGGCGGAACATACCCACGAAGAACGCCTAAACAAAGCGCAAGCTATGGATTTCCATACGGGCGGCTTTGCACAAAAATGTGCCACGCTTGATGAGGTGTTCAAGTTCGTCAATCATTGGGATGAAAAGCGTAAAAACTTGCCCTTCGATATTGATGGCATCGTGATTAAAGTAAACGAAATCGAACTTTGGGAAACGCTCGGATATACGGCCAAATCGCCACGCTGGGCGATTGCCTATAAATTCAAAGCCGAGCGTGTGGAAACAAAACTATTGTCGGTTTCGTATCAAGTTGGCCGCACGGGAAGTGTTACGCCGGTGGCCAATCTGAAGCCTGTGAAATTAGCGGGAACAACGGTTAAACGTGCCAGCCTGCACAATGCGGATATTATCGAGAAATTAGACTTGCATGAGTTTGACACCGTATTTGTGGAAAAAGGCGGCGAAATCATTCCCAAGATTGTGGGTGTGGATGTGGCTCAACGGGATATTTTTGCATCCAAAGTTCAGTTTATTGCAAACTGTCCCGAATGTCAAACGCCATTGATTAGAGCCGAAGGCGAAGCCAACCATTACTGCCCTAACGAAGACCATTGCCCACCACAAATCAAAGGCAAGTTGGAACATTTCATCAGTCGCAAAGCCATGAATATGGATAGCTTGGGCGAAGGCAAAATAGAAATGCTTTACGATAGTGGATTGGTAAAAAACAGTGCGGATTTGTTCGATTTAACGTATGACAAATTGTTTGGATTAGAGAAAATCATCGTTGGCGAAGAAGGAAAAAGCAAAACAGTTTCACTTCGTGAGAAATCTGCCGAAAATATTTTGAATGCTCTAAAACAGGCTGCAACAATACCGTTTGAGCGAGTTTTGTTTGCGCTCGGTATTCGATTTGTGGGCGAAACGGTAGCCAAGAAATTAGCCAAACACTTTAAAACGATTCACACGTTAATACAAGCAAATAAAGAGGAGCTATTGGAAGTAGACGAAATCGGCGAGCGTATTGCCGACAGCGTATTGCAGTATTTCTCAAAACAAGATCATCTCGAACTTATCGAACGACTTGTCGGTAAAGGCTTACAGTTTGAAGTTGATGAAGATTTATTAACCCCGAAGTCCACAGTATTGGAAGGCCAAACGTTTGTTGTAAGCGGTGTGTTCTCCAAGCCCAGAGATGAGATGAAAGCCCTTATTGAACAACATGGCGGTAAAAACACATCCTCTGTATCGGCGCAAACATCCTATCTGTTGGCAGGCGATAAGATGGGGCAGGAAAAACTGAAGAAAGCAGAGACAGTGGGGGTTTCGATACTATCCGAAGAAACCTTTTTCGCAATGATTAAATCAACCGTTTAATCAACCGAAGCGTGTGGCTATACGTTTGTTTGGTTTCATTAAAAATACCTTGATGATCGATTTTATCGATGCGCACTTGCCCGCTGGCATGAATAATTTGATGATTGCCGATATATAGGCCCACATGGGTAATTAAACCTTCGGTGTTGTCGAAGAACAATAAATCTCCGGCTTTGGCTTCTTCAATGAAATTCACGACTTGGCCTAATTCTGCTTGCTGTGCAGCATCTCTTGGAAGCGCATAGCCACACATTTTAAACACATTTTGCATGAAGCCGGAACAGTCGGTTCCAAACGGCGAACGTCCGCCCCAAAGATAGGGCGAATGAATATATTTGAGAGCCCAAAAGCTAAGCCGTTCGGGTGTTTGTCGGGAGCATTGGTAATCTTCACCGCCGTCATACGTCCAAATCTCATCGCCAATTCGGAATTTACCGGCTTCGTATAAGGGTAATGAACTTCCTAAACATACTTGGATTTCGCCATGGGTTGAACGCACAGAGGCAGAAGGTGCATTGACGTAACTTTTGATCGGTTGGTTGAGAATTTGATTGTAGGTCTTTTCGTCAATCTCATGCAGTTGGTTTTTATCCACCCAACCGCTATATTGGTCAAATTGCACACGAATTTTATACCAATCTTGATATTGTTCGTCAATCAAGCACAACTCGCCAAACAACAACTGTGTTACCATTTCGGAGCGGTGCGAAATAGTATCTCTAACAGGGACGAGGCTTAATAAACAAATGGCATGTGTCATGATGCAGGGTATAAAAAAACTTCGTCTTAATCGGCGAAGTTTTTTAGTTTGGTTTTAATCCGAATTAACCGGCTAATGTAAATTTGATTGGCATCATAAATTGTACCCGAACAGCCTTACCACGTTGTTTACCGGGCGCCCATTTAGGCATACCTTGAACCACGCGAATAGCTTCTTCGTCGCAACCTCCACCAATACCACGAACTACTTTTACGTCGGTAATGCTGCCGTCACGTTCAACAACGAATGTGATGTAAATAGTGCCTGCAATACCCGACTCACGAGCAATAGCAGGGTATTTGATATTGTTGCCCAAATATTCCTGACGGGCTTGCTCACCACCGGGATAGCCGGGATTTTCTTCCACCACTTGGAAAATTTGTTCTTCGGGGGCTTCTTCCTCAGCCTCAACTACTGGAGCAATATACACTTCGGCCACTTCTTCTTGATCGGTTTCAACACTGACTTCTATATCATCCGCAACCTCATCGTCGGCCACAATTTCCAACTCTGTAATTACCTCTTGAGGAGGTGGTGGGGGAGGAGGTGGCGTGTTTTGTTCGGTTTGGATAACGATTTCTTCTTCTTCCATCTGTACTTGTCTTTCCAGACCGGACATGTCAACCGCATCGTATGATTTCCATTCAAAGGCAACCAATACGCCGGCAAGCGTTACAACCAATCCAATTTGCATAAAGAGACTCTTTTTGTTCTCTAGATCAGCTTTTACGGTTTTTTTCTGTTCCATGGTGAGTTTTATTTTGGACTGCTAAATTACGAAATATTTTTGAAATAACCAAATTTTTTGGAAAACTTTTTTGAATAATGGTTTAGTTTACAAACACGATTGCATATATTGCCCTAAAATATCAATCGCAATTTGATTTTGTCCGCCTTGGGGAATGATGATGTCGGCGAAGCGTTTGCTTGGCTCGATAAATTGAGTGTGCATGAGTTTCACTCTTTTTTCGTAATGCTCCATAGCTTCGGGAAACGAACGTCCGCGTTCTTGCACGTCGCGCCGCATAATACGCATCACACGATCGTCGGCCTCAGCATCTACAAAAACCTTTATATCCAAGCGTTTCAAAATCTCCGGTTGAGTAAAAATCAAGATGCCTTCCAAAATGACAACATTATGCGGATAAATGGTTGTGGTTTCTTTTAAACGACTGCTTGTAACATAGTCGTAGTGCGGCATTTCGATGGCTTTCCTCATCTTTAAATCATCTAAATGTTTCACTAATAAATCAAATTCAATAGAATCCGGATGGTCGAAATTATGAATTTTAATTTGTTCCGGCGTTAAATATCCGGTGTCTTTGTAATACGCATCTTGCGGTATGATAGACACAGACCCTTTTGGGAATTTTTTCATGATTTTTTTTACGACGGTTGTTTTTCCCGATCCGGAACCGCCGGCTATACCGATGATAATCATAATAAATGAGAATTGAGAATGGAGAATGGAAGATTAGTTTGATATTGTTTGGCTTTCATTTTCAACTCTCCATTCTCCATTCTCAATTCAAGAAAATGGTCATACTTCAGCCAATCCCCCGTATTGAAATAAGTAGATGTTTCGGAAAGCTTGATTTCAAGCGGTAAATGGCGGTGTCCGAAAATGAAATACCGAACGTTGAGATTGTGTTTCAAATAGGTTTGGGAATATTGATATAAACACTCATGTTCTTTGGATATGAACAAGGCATCGTTTCCGCCTGTTTTGGCACGGCTCTTTCTCGAAAAGAAGTTCGCCAAACCGATACCCACCCAAGGATGCAGAAAGGCAAACAAGTGTTGATTAAACCGGCATGCAAACACTTTTTTGATGAATTTATATCCATAATCGCCCGGCCCTAAACCATCGCCATGACCAATCAAACAAAGGGTTTCGTCGATTTTGAAAAGTTGAGGTTTGCGATATAATTTCAGCCCGATTTCGTGTTCCAAATAACCAAACGTCCACAAATCATGATTGCCGGTAAAAAACCGAATGTCAATGCCATTATCAGCCATTTCGGCTAATTTTCCTAATAACCGAGTGTGTCCTTTCGGCACAACATACTTGTATTCAAACCAGAAATCAAAAATATCGCCAAGCAAAAAAACCGTTTGCGCATCTTTAGAAATTTCATCTAACCAGCATACAATACGCTTTTCGCGAAGTGCACTCTCTGTCGCATTGGGTGTGCCCAAATGGAAATCCGATGCGAAATAAATCTTCTTTCCGGAATGAAGCGATATGTGTTCTATGTTTGCCATTTTAACCCTTCTGCCCTTCACCTTTAACCCTTTTGCCATTGAGTATCGGCATAAGCACCAACGAAGCCACCCCCCCAAGAACAATGAGGATGTTTTGCGATGTCCAGATTAGCCAGCCAAGTGCGAAACCGATGGGTTGAGCAATATGGTAAAGCCGTAATGTTTCGGCAATGATAACCGGATAAAGTCCCAATCCACCGGGTGTTACAACAATCCCAATGGTGCCGAATACCAAGCACGCCAAACCCGAACTTGAGGGAAGTCCTGCCGTTTCTTTAACGGCAAAAAAGACGATGTAAGCCATTAAATAATAACAAATCCACAGGGCAAACGTATAAACAATGAACAAGCCCGGCTTTTTAAGGTCTTTCAAGGAAATCAACCCTTCCCACAAGTGTAAAACCAATTCTTTGGATTTGGCGTACAAACGGGTGTGAGCAATTCGTTTTCGCAAGAAAAAGATAAAAAACACCACAGCGATAATCGACAAAATAGCGATAATTACAAGACTTTTGATAAATTCCGGATTGGTAAATTTATCATACAAACCTTTGAAATTTTGCATGGCATAGTCAGATAACAACGAGAATTGCAACGCTAAGGCCAAAACGAGTAGGATGACAAAACAAACCATATCCAAAATCCGCTCGGTAACGACCGTTCCGATGGTTTTAGCGGTTGGAATTTTTTCGTGTCGGTCAAGTAGTCCGCAACGAACCACTTCGCCCAATCTCGGAAACGCCAAATTTGCGAAATAGCCAACCATAACAGCCATTAGAACATTTTTCGTTTTCGGGAAATAGTTCATGGATTCGATTTGCATTTGCCAGCGTTTGGTTCGTATCCAAAAACTGATAACGCCCAAAATTAAGGCTATTCCTATAATTCCATAGTTCGCATTGCGAAACGAATTTAAGATTTGCTCACGAGATTCAGCATCCAAATCTTTCACAAACCACCAAGCGATGAAAATCCCTAATGCAAGGAAAATAGCGAATTTCAGAGCGTTTTTCATACTAAATTTTGTTGTTAACCGGAAAAATAATCGTTGGCGAAAACGTTTTGGCATCCTCGAAATCCATCGAGCAGTACGACACAATAATTACCAAATCGCCAACATCAACTTTATGCGCAGCAGCGCCGTTGATACCAATCGTTCCACTTCCACGCTCGCCTTTAATGATGTAGGTTTCCAAACGTTCGCCGTTGGTAATGTTATAGATGTGCACCCGTTCGTTTTCGATAAGATTAGCCGCATCCATAAGATCTTCATCAATGGTAATACTGCCAATATAGTGCAAGTTTGCGTGCGTAACAACAGCACGATGTATTTTTGATTTAAGAAGTTCAATTCGCATAACGAATACAAAGATACAAAAAAAATTAAAAACTAAAAATTAAAAATGTCTCAACATACGAAAAATGGCCTGTTTTCGGGGTGCAGTTCTTCATTTTTAATTTTTTTCGTATCTTTGCACCATGGAAACACTTTATTTATACAATACGCTCACTCGAAAAAAAGAGATTTTCGAGCCATTACATGCGCCAAACGTGGGCATGTATGTGTGCGGGCCAACAGTTTACGGCGATCCACATTTGGGGCATGCACGTCCGGCGATTACGTTTGATTTGGTTTTTCGCTATTTGAAGTTTTTGGGCTATAAAGTGCGCTATGTGCGAAATATTACGGATGTTGGGCATTTGGAAAATGATGCGGATGCGGGCGAAGATAAGATTGCGAAAAAAGCACGTTTGGAGCGGCTTGAACCGATGGAAGTGGCGCAGTATTACATCGACCGTTATCATAAATTTATGGATGAGTTGAATGTTACCCGACCGAGCATTGAGCCGCGTGCTTCGGGGCACATCATCGAACAAATCGAAACCGTTCAAAAGATTTTAGATGCCGGATATGCTTATGTGTCTAATGGATCGGTCTATTTCGATGTGCCGAAATACAATAAAGAATACCATTATGGAAAACTGTCCGGCCGTGTGTTGGACGAACTTTTAGCCGCCACGCGCGATAATTTGGATGGACAGGAAGAAAAGCGAAATCCGGCCGATTTTGCGTTGTGGAAAAAGGCTGCGCCCGAACATATCATGCGTTGGTCTTCGCCGTGGAGTGTAGGGTTTCCGGGTTGGCATGTGGAATGTACGGCAATGGGGTGCAAATATTTGGGCGAAACGTTCGACATTCACGGCGGTGGAATGGATTTGATGTTCCCACATCACGAAAGTGAAATTGCGCAAGCCTGTGTTGCTCATCACGCCGAGCCTGCCAAGTATTGGATGCACAATAATATGATTACGATTGATGGTCAGAAAATGGGCAAATCGTTGGGCAACTTTATCACGTTGGAACAATTCTTTACAGGGTCTCATCCGAGTTTGGAAAAAGCCTACTCGCCCATGACCATACGCTTCTTCATTCTTCAAGCGCACTATCGCAGCACGGTGGATTTTTCCAACGAAGCCTTGCAATCGGCGGAAAAAGGATTGAAACGCTTGCAGGAAGCGAAAAAAACATTGCAAACATTGGTTGGCGTTTCGACTTCGCTCAACGACTATTCTCGGACACAGAGTGGATCCGAAGTTTCCGAATTACCCAAAAATTGTCAAGATGCAATGAACGATGATTTCAATTCATCCATTGTGATTGCAAATTTGTTTGAAGCCGTGAAATGGATTAATTCCGCTAAGGATGGAAAAATACAACTGTCGAGTACCGATATTGAAACGCTGAAAGCATTATTTGACGTGTATTACACTCAAATATTAGGTTTAGTCGATGAAATGAGCGACCACTCATTGGAACTCATCGACGGCCTGATGCAAATGATTTTGGATATTCGCCAACAAGCGAAAACGAATAAAGATTATGCCGCATCCGACCGTATTCGGGATGCCCTGTCGGCGCTGAATATTACGGTGAAAGATGGGAAAGAAGGAGCATCGTGGACACTCTAATTAACATCAACTTACAATTTAAAGATACGAACAAATCATTAACATAACATTTTTATGAACTATTACACGGACAGTCTTGTCGAACAACTATTCCGCGAAAGCGATGTTTATTTTGAAAATGATCCCGCTTTGCGGAAAATTCAAACGATTACCGTTGATAATTATGTAGTGCTTGGACAACTTACCGCACTTCGTTTCTTAGAGTGGGTTTGCCACAATCCGGGCGGTGTTGTGGCGCTTCCAACGGGTAAAACGCCGGAGTTTTTCATTAAATGGATGCAACATTATCTTCAAAATTGGGATAAGGAATCCAAAGGTGGTATCTTGGAAAAAGTGGGATTAGCGGGCAAGAAGCCGGATTTCAAATCTCTGCATTTTTTCCAGTTGGATGAGTTTTTTCCCATCAATCCCGAACACGAGCGCTCTTTCATGTATTTCGTGAAACGGTTTTATTTGGATGCATTCGGCTTTGACCCCAAAAAGACACATCTTATCAACACCTATCACCTCAATCCCGAACAGCAAAAGATGTTGGGCGGTATTCGTTCGTTGGAAGAATTATTTGTCAATGGTATCGACTTGTCACTCCGTATCAAGAAACCAACTATCGAAATCGAAAAATACCGTCAGAAAGCAATTCGTCTGTACGATGAATTTTGCCAATCTTACGAAGATGAAATTCGCAAGTTGGGCGGTATAGGCTTTTTCTTGGGCGGTATTGGCCCTGATGGCCATATTGCTTTCAATGTTGCGGGCTCAAGCCATAATTCGCACACTCGACTTACGGGTATCAATTACGAAACCGAAGCCACCGCAGCCACAGACTTGGGCGGTATTGATCAAGTGCGTAAAAAAGCCGTCATTACGATGGGATTGGAAACGATTACATACAACCCCGACACGGTGGCCGTGATTATGGCTGCCGGACAATCCAAATCTAAAGTGGTGGCCAACGCTGTTCAACAGGATGCGCAATTGCTTTATCCGGCAACGGCTTTGCAAAAGCTGCCGAATGCTCGCTTTTTCATCACCCGTAGCGCAACCACAGAAATGGAACTTTCGCCGAAGATGATTGAAAAGTTGTATAACGATAATATATTGCCGGCTGCTTATCCGACCAAATTAGTGAATGAAGCCTGTTTGGAAACAGGGTCAGAATTGAAAAATGTGTCGAAAGAATCCATGCAGCATCCAAAATTGCAGTTAGCCGAAAAAATCAGCGGTACAAAAGCAGCCAAATTGTTGACGCAAACCCACACTGACATCAATCAAAAAATAGAAAAAGGCTTATCGAGTTTTCATAACCAACGGTTCTTGCACACAGGGCCGCATCACGATGACATAGAACTGGCCTATTTCCCGCTGTTGCACCATTTAGTACGTTCTAAAGAAACCGAGAACCATTTTGTTTATTGTACAAGCGGATTTACATCTGTAACGAACGATTATCTGCGCTCGTGCTTCGAATCGCTTAGCTCCAATATCGCCAGCGGTCATTTGGATTATGTGGTAGGCTATCAAAATCTATTTGATAAAAACAAAGCACAGGACGATATTACGGGTTATCTTACCGGTATCGCCTATCAAAACAAAGACGAGCAAGCGCTTTATGTAGGTGCTCGGTTGGCACGGAATATCGCAGCGCATTTAGATACAAAATATATCGACATCGTGCGCAATTTTATTTCGGAGAATATTGATATTATCAATAAACTTGAAGCAGGACGCAAGGAGCCGGATACCGTTCACTTGTTCAAAGGTTGGTTGCGCGAATTTGAAGCGGAATTGGTATGGGCGCATTTCGGAATTGAAAAAACCTTTGTAAGCCACTTGAATTTGCCGTTTTATAGCGATGATATTTTCCCGCAATATCCCAACGAAAGCGATGTTTTACCGATTTTGGAATTGTTGCGAAAGGTAAAACCCACAACGGTTACGTTGGCGCTCGACCCGGAAGGTAGCGGCCCCGACACGCATTTCAAGACGTTGATTGCATTGAGCGAAGCCATCGACAAATACCATGCCGAATATCCGGATATTCCACTTCAAGTGTGGGGGTATAGAAATGTGTGGTCGCGTTTCAAAATTCACGAAGCCAATATGGTTGTGCCGATTTCGCTCAACTCGTTTGCCGTGTTGCACAATATGTTTAACTCTTGTTTCTTGAGCCAGAAATCGGCTGCATTCCCAAGTTATGAATACGATGGCTCGTTTAGCGAGTTGGCACAAAAAATCTGGGTGGATCAATACAGAGATATGGCCACACTTATGGGTGAGGATTATTTCTATGGCGATAGCAACCCGATGAAACGCCGTTCGTATGGTGCGATTTATCTCAAAGTTATGAGTTATCAAGAGTTCTCGGATTACATGACTCCGGTGCGGCGATTGCTGACGATGAAGGATGAGCTGAAATAAAAAGCCTCCGGATAAATTAAAACAAAAAAAACGAAACGCAATTGCGTTTCGTTTTTTTTATTGAGGAATTACGCCGCTTATAACGCCGTTTTACCTTTCGATGTCGAATAGTTGATTTTGAATGCACCAACTTGACGAAGTTCTTGCTTTACAGCCGTAACAATCCGCATTCTGGTATCTTTATCAACTTTCAAAGATGTGGTCAACAAAGGCACATCCACTTCGTCGCGAGCCTCACGTTCGGCCAAAATAAACGACGGAATGTCGGCAACTTCGGCTAATTGGTCGTTTAATTGAATACGGGAGTCCGTACCTAATGCGGCCACATCGGTTGGTTGTCCGATGTAAATATTACTCACCAACGATTTACGTTCCAATTTGTGTACTTCTGTTGCTCTCGGCGGAAGAATTTTCACAAATAAGGTACTTTCACGCATAGTGGTAATTACCATGAAGAAGAACAATAAAATAAAAACGATGTCGGCCATAGAGCCGGTGTTAATAGCCGGAAGTTCTCCGGAATTGCTTTTTTTAAATCGTGCCATTATTTGTTTCCTCCATAATCTTTAGGTTCAGCTTCGGAAATTGGAACCGGAATAGCTTTTTGAATGGCTTCTTGCAATTTAACATTCTTGATGTCGGCAAATTTGACACCAAATCGTTCTTGCGAAAATGCATCCCGCATTTCGGTTACCGCAGCCGTCAACTCGTTTTGTACTTTGATGTACATTTCGTAGGTTGTGCTAAGGTCGTTCTGCAATGAAACAACGCCTTTTGAGGTTCTGACCATGCCCAGAAGCGGAATATCTTTTTCGTTTTGTTCCGATTTGTGCGGATCGTCGAAAGGGTTAGTCAAAAACTCTTTGGTTGTGCGTCGCAAGTCGGCAATATCCAAACGTTGTCCGTTAACCATTAAATCATTGTTGAAGTTAACCATCACGATCATAACATTACGCTCCCGAATATCCGGTGCTTCGGCATCTGGAGGGAGCGGTGGCGGCAAACGACGGGCAATACCTAAATCCGTATCAATTGACGACGTCAACAAGAAGAACGTCAACAACAAGAACGAAATATCCGCCATCGAACCACTATTAATAGGTGGGGATTTTTTTGCCATGTTCTGTTATTTTTTGAACGGTTTCATCACTTCTACGGTGAGCAATGCAATCATTGTGCCGAAGAAAAGAATATACGTTGTTATTAAACCGGCGCCAATCCAACGGCTTGTTGCGTGAGATGTGCTTGTTTTTTCAAGTACAATGTCAGGGAGGTCAGTGCCTGATGAGAGGAGCATAGCAATACCAAATACTACTACGCAACCTACGATTCCGTATAAGGCAACTTTTGACCGTTGGGGATTTTGAATCACTTGCCAAATGGCAAAAAACACAAAAGCCAACAAGGATGCACCTAAAAGTGCATAGGTCAGATACATGCCAACGTCTATTAAAATGTCCATGTCTCTTTAGATTATTTTTGTTTGCGAATATATTTTACCATGATGTCCATGAAAGAAATAGAACAGTCTTCCATATCATTCACCAGCGATTCGATTTTAGAAGCCAAATAGTTGTAGAATGTTTGGATAATGATAGCTACGATTAATCCGAATACGGTTGTCAACAAGGCCACTTTCATACCCCCTGCCACAATGGTTGGAGAAATATCACCGGCTTTTTCAATATCGTCAAAGGCGAATACCATCCCTACTACTGTTCCCAAGAACCCAAGCATGGGTGCAATGGCAATAACGTAACCTACCCAAGAAAGGTTCTTTTCGAGGCGAGCCATAGCCACCCCACCGTAAGATACGATAGATTTTTCCATTATATCAAGACCTTCGTCAATACGGTCAAGACCTTGGTAGAAGATAGAAGCCACAGGGCCGCGCGTGCTGCGGCATAATTCTTTGGCGGCATCAACGCCTTTTTCGTTCAATGTTTTTTCGAGGTTTTCCAACAAACGTTGTGTGTTGGTAGTAGCCATGTTTAGATAGATAATACGTTCAATAACGAGCGCCAAACCTAAAATCAACACGATAAGGATTGGAGCCATCCATCCTGCACCACCTTCGATGAATTTTTGTTTGAGCACTTGGTGGAACGGTTGGCTTTCAGTAGCATCTTCCGAAAGTTCGGCCGTAACTTCCTCTGTGGGAAGGGCGGTTTCTTCGGCTTCTGCTGCCGGCTCAGCTTCGGTTTCCGTAGCTGTTTGTTCGGTTGCTGCTGCTTCGGTTTGGTCTTGTGCAAAAGACTGCGTGGCTGTGAAGCAGAAGAACGCCACGAACGAGAATAGAACAATGATTTTTTTCATGGTTAAATGGGGTTTGTGTGATTTGATTTTTTGTTATTAATTATTTTGATTTTTTTGACTTTTAGACTGCAAATATAGGGATTTTTTTTGAGTTGACCAAATTATTTTTGAAAATTGTTAATAAATTTTAGATATAAGCAGGATACAACCTGTACATAACTTGTACATACCTTGGTTATAACAAATACATAACAAACATATAACAAATAGACTACAAGTAGACTATAAACAGACTATAAATAGATAACAAGTATATAACAAAATTATTTTAGACCTTGTAAAATGCTTGTATTTTGCAAGTTGATGCTTTGTTTGTTTTGTGAATAGTTGAATATTATGCAATTAATTACACTTTCTTTGCTGTTTGTTTGCTATTCCTTTGCTATTTGTTTGCTATTTGTTTGCTATTTCTATACTCTTTTTATACCCATTCTTCGACCGTTCTATATCCTTTCTATATACCTGCGCTATACCTACGCTATACCTGCTATGCCCCTGGTATGCTCCCCAACACTAATAATTAATCTCTACTATGCTTTATTCGTATATTGTTCAGTTATTCTTCAGTTGCTCTTCAGTCGTTCTTCAGTCAGCATCTGAACAATGACCGAACAAGTACTGAACAAATACCGAAGGAAGTACGAACGAAGTCTATATGTTCAACTATTCACTAACGACTAATAACTAATCACTATTCACTACTAAATAATTCCCCGCAAGTGTGCCTTGTAGGTGGCTTCGGAGGATGAGTTTGCTCCGAGTTTGTCGTACATTATCCTTTTTTTGCGCTTGAAACTTGTACTTGGGATATTTAACCGTTCGCCAATTGCTATATCGGACAGGCCTTTTATCATCCATTCCAAAATCATTCGTTCATCACTGCTTAAAATGGTGCTGTCTACTTCAACAAAATCGTTATTGATGAGATTGTATTGTTTACCTGTTTTGCGATTATGTAGTGTGGGGTGCATGGCTTCTTGGTTGGGCGATAGCGAAACATGGCATAACGCTATCCACAAATTGCTGTTTTTGCATAGTTTATAAGGCACGATTGTGTGGCTCAGAATAACTTGTCTATCTTTTAGAGTAACCATTTTAAAATCATACGAAAGGACTAAATTTTTACGGTCAGATTTTGAACATGAGAAAAAGAATTGATACATTTTTTCGTTTACATGATTCATCC
>JAITVC010000150.1 GCA_031286005.1 Bacteroidales bacterium | reverse complement strand
AGCGCTTTTAACGGTAGGAAGCACTTTAAAGGCTCAACAACTGAAAGCCGATGGCGGATTAGCCGTTATCGAAGATAAAAAAATCCCTGAGCGTAAAACACCGATTGCCCCTCCCGGCTCAACAGGCTCGCCGAATTTAAATCAACACTGTTCGGCTTGCCAACTTTGTATTTCGGCGTGTCCTAATAATGTGTTGCGCCCATCAAATAAACTATCCACCTTGATGCAGCCCGAAATGTCTTACGAGCGTGGTTACTGCCGTCCGGAATGCACGGAATGTTCAAAAGTTTGTCCTACCGGAGCTATTAAAGAGATTACGGCCGTTCAAAAAACGGGCATTTCCATTGGTAATGCAGTTTGGATTAAAGAAAACTGTATCGTTAACCGAGATAATGTGCAATGCGATAACTGCTCAACCCATTGTCCAACCGGCGCCATTATGATGATGCCACGTGATTCCAATGATGAAAAATCACTAAAAATTCCTATGGTCGAAAGCGGTGCTTGCATCGGTTGCGGCGCTTGCGAAAACCTTTGTCCGGCACGCCCGTTCAGCGCTATGTATGTGGAAGGAAATGTTCGTCATCATTCTATTTAGTGATTAGAGAGTAACGAATAGTGATTAGTAGAAAAGTAAGAACTTGAAAAAATGTAAGATTATGAAACAAGATACTAAACAAATCAATCGTCGGGATTTCTTAAAAATAGCAGGAGTTGCAGCAGCAGGCGCCACAGTGGCCACCCTACCCGGTTGCAAACCTCGAAACACCGTATATGCCGAAGGCGGCACATTGGGCGAAGTGCCCACCGATCAAATGACCTATCGTGTTAATCCGCATTCGGGCGACAGTGTTTCGTTGCTCGGCTATGGTTGTATGCGTTGGCCATTGCGCACCAATGCCAATGGCGAAGAAGAAATCGACCAAGATGCCGTAAACGATTTGGTAGATTATGCCATTGCTCACGGCGTAAATTATTTCGATACGGCGCCGGTTTATATTCGCGGATGGTCGGAAACAGCCACAGGTATTGCATTGAAACGCCATCCCCGTGAGAAGTTTTTTATCGCTACCAAATCGTCTCGCAGCAATACGTTGGAAAGCGGGATTGCCATGTACAAGAAATCCTTACAAGATTTACAAGTAGATTATATCGACTATTACCTGCTGCACAGTGTGGGTAAAAGTGTAGAAGATTTTAACAAGCGTTTTATTGATAACGGACTGCTCGACTTTTTCATTAAAGAGAAGAAAGCCGGACGCATCCGTAATCTCGGTTGGTCGTTTCACGGCAGTGTGGAGGTTTTTGACCACATGCTTACGTTGGATATTCAATGGGATTTCTGTCAAATCCAACTCAACTATCAAGATTGGCAACACGCTGTTGAGCCTCGCAATGTGAATGCAGAATATCTCTATAATGAGTTAGTGAAACACAATATTCCTGCTGTTATTATGGAGCCGCTTTTGGGAGGCCGTTTAGCGAGAGTACCTTCGCAAGCGTTGACACTCATGAAGCAAATGCGTCCCGAAGATACTGCTGCCACATGGGCGTTTCGCTATGCAGGCACGCCGGAACATGTGCTATCGGTGTTGAGTGGAATGGTTTACATGGAGCATTTGCAGGAAAACATCAAAACGTATGCACCTTTAAAGCCGCTTGACAATCAAGAATACGAAGTTCTCAATCAAGTAACCGATATTCTGGTTAATTCGGATTTTATTCAATGCACGGAATGTCAATATTGCATGCCATGTCCTTATGGATTGGATATTCCGGCGGTATTCAAACACTACAATCAAATTGTAAGTTCAAACAACATGCTCACAAGTGCTAACGATGAGAACTACAAGAAAGCACGCCGTGCGTTTTTGGTCGGATATGACCGTAGTGTGCCCAAAGAACGCCAAGCCGACCGTTGCACCAACTGCCGCATTTGCGTATCGCTTTGCCCGCAGCATCTAAATATTCCGGCAGAAATGCGCCGTGTGAATACATACAAAGAAATGTTAAAACAAAATCTCGAATTTTAATTCCATAAACAAAATGACTCCATTATTATTTCTCGGCGGTATCGGTATACAAGAAATTCTACTCTTGCTTTTAATTGTATTATTATTTTTCGGTGGTAAAAAGATTCCCGATTTAATGCGTGGTATCGGAAAAGGTATCCGTAGTTTTAAAGAAGGTATGAACGAAGTAGAAAAAGACATCAAGCAATCGCCTACAACAGACGATAAAGACAAAAATTAGACTTTTTCTTTGTCATGTCTGACCAAAAATCAACGTTTTGGGACCATTTGGATGCATTGCGAGCATCTGTATTTAGAGTTGTTATTATTACCCTCTTGTTTGGGATTATAGCATTCTTTTTTAAAGATATTTTATTCCAAATTGTGCTTGCTCCGAAACAGGACAGTTTTGTTACATACGAATTGTTTAGGTCGGTTATGGCTCGCTTTTCGAGCGGCATGGCGCTGGAGCATTTCTCGGTAGACCTTATCAATACGGGATTAGCGGAACAGTTTCTGATCCATATTAAAGTGGCCTTATGTGCCGGTTTTTTGTGTGCTTCGCCGTACATTTTGTATGCGTTGTTTCGCTTTGTTTCGCCGGCATTGTATGCGAATGAACGGAAATATGCGTTTCGTGTGGTTTTTAGCGGATACACAATGTTCTTGCTTGGCGTATTGCTCAACTATTTTCTTATTTTTCCGCTTACATTCCGCTTCTTGGGAACTTATCAAGTGAGTGCGGAGGTGGCCAATTTAATTACATTACGGTCTTACATCAGCACACTGATGATGTTAAATATCATGATGGGTATTGTGTTTGAAATGCCTGTTGTGGCTTGGCTGTTTGCCAAATTGGGTTTCTTATCGTCTGCATTTATGAAGAAATATCGCCGTCATGCTATTGTTATCATCGTGGCTGTGGCTGCTGTTATTACACCTACTGCGGATATTTTTACGCTTTTATTAGTGTCTGTTCCCATGTATTTGCTGTATGAAATCAGCATTATGGTGGTGTCGCGAGCTAATTAATAATCCCAAACTCGGCATTATCTCAATACTCTTTTGTTCACAAAAGAGCAAAAAAAATGCGCCGCAACAGCGACGCATTTAAATCATGCAAACCAACCAGCAATAGGACATAACCGCTGTCGTTTAGATTTTAGTAATATCTCTCCAGAAAGGAGGTATTCCAGCCACACCTTCCGGTACGGCTACCTTGTTACGACTTAGCCCCAGTTACTCGTTTTACCCTAGGACGCTCCTTGCGGTGACGTACTTCAG
>JAITVC010000108.1 GCA_031286005.1 Bacteroidales bacterium | reverse complement strand
CAACAATATCACGCAGGTGATTTTGGACGATAAAATTTTGCACGACTGCCATTATTCAGAAGGTCAAACCTCTGCAAATGCTGATTTCACGTTCGATTTGAAGGATATTTACGAATTTGCAACCACTACGCCACTCGCCAAACTCGAATTTATTTTGGAAGGTGCGAAACTCAATTCGGCTCTTTCGGATTACGGTCTTGAACACAAATCCGGTTTGGGCGTTGGCGCGAATATTTTGGAATCTATCAAAACCGACTACATGGCGGATGATTTGCAAAATCGCGCGATGGCCGCTACTGCTGCGGCTTCGGATGCTCGCATGTCGGGTGCGATGTTGCCGGCGATGAGCAATTCCGGAAGCGGCAATCAAGGTATCACGGCAATGATTCCGGTGGTTTCTGTGGCGAAATCGTTGAAATCAGACCACGACAAATTGTGTCGTGCTCTAACCATCAGCAATTTAGTGGTGATTCACATCAAGAAAAATTTCGGACGGCTTTCTGCGGCTTGCGGATGCGTAGTTGCCTCAACCGGCGCGGCTTGCGGCGTAACGTATTTGCTCGGCGGAACCGAACAACAAATCAATTTTGCCATTAAAAATATGATCGGAAATCTGACGGGAATGGTTTGCGATGGCGCGAAATTAGGCTGTGCGCTGAAGGTTGCCACCGGAACCTGTGCTGCCATTCAATCGGCATTGCTGGCCAAAAATAACATCGGCATCTCCGCCAACGACGGCATTATTGAGGAATCCACCGAACGAACGATTAAAAATATCGGCATCATCGCCTCCGAATCGATGAATGAAACGGATCGGATGATTTTGAGGATTATGACGGGGAAAGAGTAGAATCGTTAATTTAGCTCATCCGGCAAAGGAGGCAAAGATGGCCACAATCGACGATAAATTTCGGAACGAGGAAAAACGATTACCCACGCAGTAATTGCAATTAGCAGAAGATATACACCTATATTTTGATGTTTGCTATACCAAGCCTCTACTTTTGCTTTGTAGGGGCCGATTAAATCACGGTAACAATCTTCAACATTTTTCCCGGATTTCGCAACGATAGATTCTTCATCGCGAAATATGATTGAACCTATTCCGGTTAGTCCGGGACGTAAAGAAAGAATAGTCTCTCTTCCTTCCATAGGGAAATACTCGAAGTTTTTAGGCGTTTGAGGGCGCGGACCAACGAAACTCATATCTCCAATCAAAATATTAATCAATTGTGGGATTTCATTAATTTTTGTTTTACGGAGAAAATGTCCCATTGGCAATACTCTCGGATCGTTTTTTACGGTTATATCGCCGGTTCCAACATTAGGGCTATTTTTGAGCATCGTTGCAAATTTCAGCAAACCAAATTGTTTTCCGTTCTTTCCAATGCGAGTCTGTGTGTAGAAAATTTCTCCTTCGCCCGTAAATCGCAGAATAAGGGCTGTTATCATACCAAAAGGGAGAAATATCACTAAAGCACAAAGAGACATTATGATATCAAAAAATCGAGTCATAAGATTGTTCTATATTTTGTGATAGTTCAATGCTTCCGGCGGTTTGAATCCACCAAGTTTAATTTCAGAACCGGCATCAAAGAAGTTGCGATACCAAGCAACCGTTTTTTCGAGGCCTTCTATTAAACCTACTTTTGGATTGTATTTTAATTCTTTTTTTGCTTTTGAAATATCGGGACAACGTCGAGAAACCGAACCGGGATAAGTTGGTGCATTTTCATATTGACCGGTGTATCCCATCACGGTTCCTATCGAACGAGTTAATTGTTCAATAGTAATTTCATCGCTGTTGCCAATATGATAGACTTGCTGATTGGAACTATCACTTTCCAACGCCAAAACAGTGCCTTCTGCACCGTCTGTACAATAGCAAAAAGCGCGAGTTTGGTCAGCGCCATAGATTTTTACAGGGTTTTCGTCGTTGTATATCCGTTCAATAATATGCGGAATGGCATGTTTGAATCCCATACGAGGACCGTAAATATTTTGGTATCGGACAATCGTTGTATGAATGCCTAACCGTTGACCATAAGCAAAAAAAGCAGCCTCTCCAAATATTTTAGTAATGGCGTATGTAAATCGAGGATGCCTTGTATCGGCTATGCAAAGCGGAACATTTTCGTCTGTAGGTACCGGATAGTTAAACATATCGGTTGCCGCAGCATAGTTTTCGCTGGATGATGCAAATAACACGCGCGATGGTCGAGCGTTACGCAGCCATTCAGTTGTGTAGTGAATAATCGCAGAATTTATCCGAATAACTTCATCGGGTTCTTCGATGCATCTATTCACACCTACAACGGAAGCAAGTACATAGACATGATCATAATGAGCGTCCAATAATTGATAAGCCTCCGGCTTGCTGAAATCCGCTGCAATTAGGCGAATGTTATGTTTTTCGCAAAGCGTTTCGATCTCTTCATCTTTTGCTCCACTCGAAAAATCGTCCGCAATAGTCAATTCGTATTTCCGATTTTCTGCAAGAAATTTTGTAATGTTATAACCGATAAATCCGGTTCCTCCAAGAATTAATACTTTGTTCATAAGTCTCCCCTTCCAAGCACGATGACTTTGTGTTTTTGTTGTAATTTATTAATTTGCTCCATTGATAAAAGACCTATCGTATCGTAAATTAGCATCGATTCGTTTTCGAGAAGACGTTCGATGGTTTGATCTTTTTTATAGATGCTATGTCCGGCACTGATTACGGCAATATCAGGTTGAATACTCAACGCATCTTCGAGATCATTCAGTGGTTTTAGATCCAATTCCGGCCACGTAGGAACGTATGGATCATGAGTGGTTACAATAGCCCCGGCGGAGAGCAAGCATCGGCAAAATGGTTCTACCGGAGAAAATCGGGTGTCGCCAACATCTCCACGGTAGGAAACGCCAAGTAAAAGCACTTTGGCATTTTTTAACGATTTGGTGTATCTTTTTTCAAGAAATTCGTAAGCATAACGAGGCATTTGATCGTTTATCGATACAGCCGTTTCGCTTTGCGCCAACTTATCGCTGCCTCCAATTAAATTTGTTCTCGACCAACTGGCTAATAAAGGGTCTTTCGTTAAACAATAACCTCCCACACCGATACCCGGGAACATTAGATTGTTGTGAGTAGAACGAAAGCGGATTGCATTCACAATTTCATACAAATTAACTCCGGCTTCTTCGGCCATTCTTGACCATTCCACCACGAATGCGATATTCATGGCTCGATATGAATTTTCAAGAACTTTTGCCATTTCTGTGGCATTGGTATGACCCAAACGGGTGAGCGGATAGCTGTCCGTTTTGATGATTGTTTTCAAAAATGCTTCTACCGCATCAGCACTAACCTCATCAATACCGGAATATACCCGGTAAAAATTCTGAATGGAATCAATGTAATTCGGTCCCGGCATAACACGTTCATAGGAATGTCCGATGCGAACCTTATCCGTGGGTAATCCTCGTTCTTTCAATGTGGCTTTGATTGTGGGTGCGACCACATTTTGACAAGTTCCGGGAGGAACAGTTGTCTCGACAAGAATCAGTGCATCCAGTTTGCAATGAGTGCCGATAGTTTTTATGGCATTTGTAAAAGGCGAAAGATCCACAGAATAGTCATTCAACGCGTATTTGTCATTACTTGATTTTTTAACGTCAAGATTAATGTCGATAATGATTACATCTGCAGCAGCATAAGCAACAGGATCAACCGTTGCAAAAAGGTTGCCTTTCTTGCAAGCGGACTCAAAAAACGTTGCAATTTTCGGATCTTCGGCAACAATAGGGAAAGTTCCGC
Source organism: Bacteroidales bacterium (assembly GCA_031286005.1). Next base: position 6 of record JAITVC010000108.1, on the reverse strand, counting down.
TATTGA
>JAITVC010000073.1 GCA_031286005.1 Bacteroidales bacterium | reverse complement strand
AGGTATCCGACAGGCGGTTCTATCTATAATTGTTAACACTTCTTTGTTTGCGCTCAAATTTTGGGCAGGTATGGTTTCGGGGTCTTTGGCCTTGATTAGTGATGCTTGGCACACGCTGTCGGACTCATTGAGTTCTATTGTCGTGATTATCGGGCTCAAACTGTCTCGCCGTAAACCTACGACCAAACATCCTTTTGGTTTCGGCCGCTGGGAACAAATTGCGGCCATGTTTGTGGGCATTATGTTGGCCGTTGTGGCTTATGAATTTTTTGTGGATGCTATCGGCCGACTGCAAAACCACCAGTCGGCACAGTTTGGAACCGTGGCCATTGTGGTTACTATTATTTCCATCATTGTTAAGGAAGGTCTTGCGCAATATGCGTTTTGGGTGTATCGGCAAACGGGGCTTTTAACCATGAAAGCCGATGGTTGGCATCATCGCAGCGATGCCATTTCTTCGGTTGTTGTTCTCATCGGTATCTTTGTTGGCCGGCATATTTGGTGGATTGATGCTGTATTGGGCATTATTGTGGCCTTGATGTTGGTGGGGGTGTGCATCGAAATCGTTAAATCTTCCGTAGCAAAATTATTAGGCGAAACCGTTCCTAAAGAATTGGAAGATGAGATTACGGCTTATATTTGCGAGCATTTTGGCGATTACCACACCGATCATTATCACATTCATTTTTACGGCGACCATCGCGAACTGACCTTTCATTTGCATGTGAATGGTAGCGACACGGTAGATGGCAGCCATCAATTAGCAACGCAAATCGAAGATGCCATTCAAGAGCATTTTCATTTGGAATCTACCATTCATATTGAACCCATCCACTAAACGTTTTGGTGTTCTCTACGCAGCAAATCATTTACCGTTTTCACAGGCGAGAAGATGGCTATCGGCACTTCCACAAAAATGGTAATCCAATCAGCCATTGCGCCGTTCCAAAGTCCGGGAAGTTCCAACGCTTTCAGTGTTTTGCCGCCCATTGATTTTTCGCTGATAAAACCCGTTTCCGGATCAACGTACTGTTTTAAATCAAATAGCTCGCCTTTGTAGTTCCGCACACCGCAAATTAAATCCACCGGATTGAAATGTGAGGCCATTTTCAGCACATCTTGCTGCTGCAGGTTTTTGGGGTCTATCTGCGACGATTCCACAATTTGCAGCGAAATCTCGCCTTTGGTGTTTTCCGTCCAAAATGGGCCGCCTCCGGGCTCTCCTTCGTTTTTCACCATGCCGCAAATGCGCATCGGGCGATTGAGTTTTTGAATTAAAACCTTGCGTTTTTCGTCGTGGGATAAATCCTCGAAATGATCGAACGCAATGAGTAATTCTTTCCATGAAAAATGGAATATTTCAGTTAACACATCATCGGAAATATCAGATTCTTCAAGTCGTTTTAGATATTCAAACGTTTTATTCTGCAACTTGATGAGATAACTTGCAATCACTTTTTTGTAGGTAATGGTCGGCATGCGATTCTTATCGGTCGTTACATTATCGATATTTTTAATAAAGATTAAATCTCCTTTCAAGTCATTGAGGTTTTCTATCAATGCACCATGTCCGCCCGGCCTAAACACCATATCGCCGCCATCCGTCAAAAACAACTGATTGTCGAGCGTGGCTGCAACGGTATCCGTAGATGGTTTCTGCACGGAATACGAAATATCGTATTTCACGTTGAATTTCGTTTCATAGACGGATAAAACGTTTGCCACCAATTGCTTGAATTTGTCTATATGTTCGGACGAAACGGTAAAATGCAATTTGACCATACCTTCGCTTGCCGCATAACCGGCGCCCTCTACCAAGTGCTCTTCCAACGCCGTTCTCACAGTGTTTGCATACACGTGAAAGGCCAACAAACCTTTCGGCAAATTCAGATAATCTAAGCCGTTTTCCAACAACAAGGCATCCAAAACCGCATTGTAATCTTTCAATTCCAAGCATATTTCGATAGATTTTCCGGCACGTTCCATCACATTCTTCAAGTCTTCAAAGAATGCAAACTGCCTTATATTCTCGAAGAAATAAGCCATGGAATTAACATCTTTTTTAGCAAACAACGCCACATGGTCTTCGCCCTGCTTGTAGGCTTCACGAAACTCGCAGAGTTGTTTAAACATACGCGATGCAGCGCCCGATGCCGGAACAAATTTAATGATATTACGGCCATTGGTTTTATCTTGATAATGCGCCAACAAATCATCGATTTGCTTCACATCGAACACGACAATGCCGTCGTTTTTGGAAGCCGACCGCACCAATTTCATAAAAGGGAAGCCTTTCGTAAAAAAATCCAGTTGAAGACTTACATCTTTTTCTGTAATTCCTCGTTTTTCAAGTTGTTGAAGATTTTTTTCGGTAAACATGGTGGTTTTTGTTTGCAAAGATACGGAAAATTTATGAATAATGAATAGTGATTAATTATTTCACTATAGATGATTCTGTTTACGATTAGAAAAACACTTATAACTCATTGATTATATATATATATATATATGTGTGTGTTCGTGATTTTTTTTATTGTAAAATTTGGTAGATTAAAAAATTTTCTGTAACTTTGTGGCGTTGATTGTCGGGATTGGTATAACTTAACTTGATTAGATGATGAATGCTTTTGAACATATTTTTTTTACTTTCATTTCTTTTGTCGCCAAAAGAACCAAAGAAGTCTTGCATAATTCTCTTGTTCATTTTCTTTTAACGTCGTTGAGCTCGCACTTCGTGCTTCGGTTGTGGCCAAAAGAAAACGAACCAAAAGAAAAGCCTTTGCCAAAAAACATGCCTCCGCTGCGCTCTGGCCTTTTTGACAGTAAAGTATTCGCTACGCTCATTCTTAATTACGCTTCGCGGTGTTGTAGGGCTTGTACCTCGCACGGTTATGCGAGTGACCGGGTTTGGGTATTGATGAAAACTAACTTTTGCAGGTAGCCCCTGCCATGGTTCTCCCTTTTTTGGCAGGGAAAGTTCCAAAAGGGTATGAGGCATTTTTCTTGCAGCCTTTGGTGAAGTGAAAAAATGCTTTGATTGTTACAAAACCAAATTAATACTAATTTAAGACTTAAAGCTATGAAAAGAATTTATAAATATATGATTGGTGCGGTAGTGTTTGGTGCTACTGCGTTTATGAGTGTTCCTACGGTAAAAGCATGCCCATCTGGGACACAACCAATGTACTTTATAGTAAGCTGTTCTGCTGAAATAGGATATCCGAGCGAGTGTATTCCTGATAGTATGCGGGACAATGGAGAATGGTTGGCTGATGTAGCAATAGCTGTGGAGAAGGTCTATTGTTAAACATGTGAAGATTTAATAGTGGTTTTGTAATTACAAAACCACTATTAAATCTTTTTATTATGCATTTTCAAATATTTATAGTCATGAAAAAAAAAAAATTACTGCTTATCATGAGCTTGTTATTGATGAGTTTCTTTTGTAGTTCTCAAACTCTTGATTATGCTCAATTAGAAGTCTTATACAACTGCGAGATAATTGAAAATCGCTTACGCCTAGATAAAAAATCTAAAGATGAAATGATGTTCTTGATTGGAAACAAATACACAAGCTACTTTAATTTTGTGAATTATATAACCGATTCGCTTAGGAAATCCAATCCTGCCGAATATCTTCCGCAAGTTACAGATAGCGATGGAAGGACACAAAGGCCTAATGAGACAGCAGAACAATTTGCTGCAAGGGGTGGAAATATTGTTAGACCGCCACGGACTAAATTGCAATCTAATCCGTTTTGTAATGAACATTACTTATTAAGCAGAAAATCTGGCGACATGCTATGTCTTGATAAAGTCATTCATATTCAAGGATATATTTATTATAGTTACACGGAAATGGCTGAAAAACCTGTATGGAAAATTAGTATCGACACCTGCACAATCGCTGGTTATCGTTCTCAAAAAGCAACCACTCATTATGGTGGGCGTGATTGGACGGTGTGGTTTACTCACGAAATTCCGGTTAGCGAAGGTCCTTGGAAACTTCGAGGCCTACCAGGCCTTATTCTAAAAGCTGAAACTGCCGATGGTGAATTTTTGCTAACGGCAGCTTCGGTTAGCCGATCAACCAACAGACCTATCGTAAAAGACCAAGAAAACATTTATCGAGATATTTCGAAAAAGGAATTTATTAAGCTAAAAAAAGAAGCATTGAAATCTATTGTTCCCGCAGACTACAATTATATTGAAATAATCAAGTAGTCTACATTGTTACAAAACCAAATTAATACTAATTTAAGACTTAAAGCTATGAAAAGAATTTATAAATATATGATTGGTGTGGTAGTGTTTGGAGCTACGGCATTTATGAGTGTTCCTACATTAAGTCCATCTGATTTACTGAAAAGTTGTATGCTTGTATAATTTGAGTATAAGGAAACATCATATAAAATCAAAAATAATAAGATATGAAAAAAAATATTTTTCCCCTTATCGTTACAATCTTTGTAATGAACAATTTTTGCTATTCACAAACACTTGATCATGCTCAAATAGAGGTAAAATACCACTACGAAATGGTTGGCAACCGCGCAGAACCAGAAAGAAAAATAACT
>JAITVC010000057.1 GCA_031286005.1 Bacteroidales bacterium | reverse complement strand
GACCAATACCGCGACCTTATCCGACAAACCGTTTCTGAACTTTACGACGAACTGAATTGTGCCGGCATTGTGCGTTTCGACTTTATCCTTGAAGAACACTCCAATGCCTTGTATTTCCTTGAAGTAAACACCGTTCCCGGACAGTCTGAAAACAGTATTGTACCCCAACAGGCACAAGCTATGGGCTGGACAATAAAAGAACTCTACACTAAAGTATTGTCCGAAATATAAAAAGTAAAAGTTTTAGTCGACGTCTTCTTCTTCCGAAAGATTTAAAACAAGACGCAATCCAAGATCGGGATATTTTTTATTTGGCTCGTTATAATTGCGTTGGGTTAGACGGCAAAATTGCACTGTGTTGCGCCAACTTCCACCACGAAACACACGGTGAGTTCCTACAGCCAAACCTTGTGGCGATTCTTTGGGCGAAACTTCATAGTATTTAACGCCATACCAATCATTGCACCATTCCCACACATTTCCGCTCATATCTTGAAGGCCTAATTCATTGGAAACCTTATCGCCGCATTTTTGAGGACGGCCTTTACTGTTGTTGGCATACCAAGCAACCTCATCAAGATTATTGGAGCCGCTGTAGGCATACTGTTTACTTTTATTTCCGCCTCGTGCCGCATATTCCCACTGAGCCTCTGTCGGGAGACTGAATCTTAAACCTGTTAATTCATTTAGTTTTCGTATAAAACGCCTGCAATCATTATAAGACACCATATTTACCGGCAAATGGTCGCCTTTCAATTTACTGGGATTCTCTTCCATCACCGTGCGCCACAATAATTGCGATACTTCCAAACGGCCTATAAAAAAATCAGGCAAGTTTACGCTATGCGCCGGTTGTTCGTCGTGAACACAACCTGTCTGCAACTTCGGGTTGCACCCCATCAAGAAACTGTCGCCTTCCACGAACATCATGTCAAATTCGACACCTTTAACCGAAAACGTTTCGAGTTGGGCATAAGTGTTAAACACACATACACATGTAAAAATAGTGATCGCGAGTACTATTCTCTTCATCTTTAATTTAGTTTCTATCTCTGTTTAAATTCTGTTAATGTGTAAGACTTTGCAAAGATACAAAAAATTTATGAATTAAATGCATCTATAGCCAAATCATACACCTTAAGCCCAAGTCCGGTGATAATGCCTTTGCAATTAGGCGCTATCAACGATTTGTGGCGAAAGGCTTCGCGGGCATATACATTGGAAATATGCACTTCAATAACCGGCGTGGTTATGGATTTAACGGCATCGGCCATAGATACGGATGTATGTGTGTATCCCGCTGCATTAAGCACAATGCCATCGCGACTAAACCCAACCTCATGAAGTTTATTGATGATTTCGCCCTCAACATTGCTTTGAAAATAGGTTAGCTCAACATTCTGAAACTTCGCTTGAAGTTCTTTAAAATAGTCTTCAAATGTTTGATTACCGTACATTTCCGGCTCTCTCACGCCCAAAAGATTCAGATTAGGACCGTTTATGATAGTAATTTTTTTCATGTTTTTTTATTGCAAAGATACAAAAAAAGCCCGACAATTCATATTGTCGGGCAGAAATTCAAACCAAAACCTACTTATTGAATTTCATTTCTGTTAACAAATACCCTGCATTAGCATATTTTTCTATGACCCACATCACATAGCGAATATCAACGCAAACGCTTTTGTTATAGCCATTCTCATAATGCACATCTCCTGCTAAGGATTCGTAGTTTCCATCGAAAGCCAAACCAATCAAATGACCATCGGCATTAAACACAGGACTTCCCGAATTTCCCCCTGTAATGTCGTTATCAGAAAGGAAATTGATGTATAATACGCCATTTTCACCCCAACGGCCAAAATCTCTTTTCTCAAACAATTCTTTCAAACGTGGGCTGAAATTAAATTCGTAATTGGTGGGATTGGCTTTGTCAAAATAGCCTTGCATCGTGGTTTGTGATGCACATTGCACACCGTCGGTTGGTTTAAACCCGCCTACCCTGCCATAACTCATACGCATAGTCATGTTGGCATCGGGCGCTTGAAGTTTGTTTTGCGATTGGCGAAATTCGTATAATGCTTTCGCATAAGTATTGCGCAAACGATAAGGGTCTAAATCACCGAGCAATTTTTTCTCTTCTTCGTTGAACGGTATTATAGATGTGCTTTTGTTTACCAAAAAGGCCGGATCGGTATTATATTTTGTAGCCAGCACAGGCTCTGAAAAAGCATTTTGGAAAGTTCCTTCATTCTTGAAAATAGAATTGTCGAACACATAATCGGCAATCATCTTTGCATTTCCGTTAAATTTAGTAAGAATTTCCACGCTTTCCGGATGCCAATAGTTTTGCGGCACATTTTGGATATAGTACCGAAGCGTTACGGCCAAAACATCACGCTCTACACGTTCATCGTAGTTTTTGTAAAATTGAGCGCAGTTTTTCAGCATTTGTTTGACTTCCTCGCTGTTGGGATCAAGCATCGTATTTTCTCCTTTTTTGAGGGCATTATTCAACACCGAGCGATAACGGTTGGTCAGATTTAGGAATGTAGATGCTCTAACCAATGATTCTTGTAAATATGTTTTAGCTTTGCTTAATTCGAGTGTTGAAGAATAGGCTTGATTCAAATCTTTCAAAAGGTTGCCGTATTCGGCTTGATGTTTGACATCTTTTTCAATCCATTTTTGCATTTCGGTTTCTTCGGCTTGCTTTTTCGCCA
>JAITVC010000042.1 GCA_031286005.1 Bacteroidales bacterium | reverse complement strand
ACTGAATCAGATTGCAATTCAACAAATGCAGGTGTTTCAGAATGTAGAAAACAGAAAAATGCTGAACTAAAATCGAAACCAATTTATAAACGCCAAAAAAACATTAGCCATTAGGCTTTCTACTTGAATATTTAAGTTTTTTACTTGATGGTTGGTGTTTTTTTTGTATCTTTGCAGAAAATTATCAGACACCATGAAAAAAATCCTATCCATCTGCATATTAATCGGCCTGCTGTGCCCGTCGTGCAAGCAAAGTAAAGACGAGAAATCTATCTCGGAAACGGTCGTTAAGGAAACGATTGCTCAATTGAAAACTCAATTCCCAAATGCTGAAAAGCGTATTGAAATTGGTGTTAAACAGGCTGCTGCCCTTTGGTTTGCCAATGATGGTAAGCCTGAAGATTTTACGGCTTTTTGCCAATCGCATTTTATTGCTGATTCGGAGCAATTGGATGTGCTGTTTAACAAATTATCTCAAAACCTTGAACTTTTGTTTGGCTATTTCAACAAAATGAATGTGGATTTGAAATTGCCTTTGCACCTTAATTTGGGCGACATCACGGAAGTTGACGAAATCTTTGGCGGATATGATCCCAGTGCACACCTTACCGAAGATTTATTCCTTAACAAGGTGGCTTTTACAATTCTGTTGAATTTCAGAACCTATTCTTTGGAAGAAAAAAATACTTTAGGCCAAAATTGGACCCGTAAGGAATGGGCTTACGCTCGCATAGGCGACCTATTCCTCTCTCGCATTCCGGCCGATTTGCTGCAACAATTTTCGGAAACCACTACACAGGCGGATAACTATATTGCAAACTACAATATCTGTATGGGAGAACTGTTGAATAATGATGGAAAAACATTGTTTCCAAAAGATTTAAAGCTGATTACCCATTGGGGATTGCGTGATGAATTGAAATCGCAATATGCGCAACTCGAAGGACTGGAAGCACAACGCATGATTTATTCGGTGATGAAGCGTATTATTCATCAAGATATTCCGCAGGTGGTGATTAATAATCCGGCTGTGCAATGGAATCCAATCGAAAATAAAGTTCTTGAAAATGGAAAATCCATCGACTTCCAACCGGAGCCTTGCACTCGCTACGAACAAATGCTCAAAATATTCAACGTTCTGCAAAAGATGGATCCCTACCAACCGGAGTATGAAACCTACATTGATGCCAAGTTCAACGGCGAAATGGAAATGGCTAAAAAAGATGTCGAAGCCCTGTTTACAGAACTTGTGTCTTCTCCTGAAGTAAAGCAAGTTGCAGAATTAATCAGTAAACGGTTGGGAAGAGAATTAGAGCCTTTTGATATTTGGTATAATGGTTTCAAAGCCACAGGCTCAATTTCAGAAGCAGCCTTAGATGCGACTACTACCAAGCGCTACCCGAATACGGATGCTGTTCAAAACGATTTGCCCAACATCTTGATGAAATTAGGCTGGGAAAAGACAAAAGCCGACTATATTACCTCTAAAATCAAAGTCGATGCCTCACGTGGTGCAGGCCACGCTTGGGAAGCCGCGATGAAAGGCGACAAAGCTCGTTTGCGCACTCGCATTGGCGAAAAAGGCATGGATTATAAAGGTTACAATATTGCCATTCACGAGTTTGGACACAATGTGGAGCAAACGCTCTCCCTCTACGATGTGGATTACTATATGATGCGTAGCGTGCCAAACACCTCTTTCACAGAGGCCTTAGCCTTTATTTTACAAAAACGCGATTTGGAATTGCTTGGCCAAAAAGAAGAGAATCCGTTGAGCACCGACCTTATGACCTTAGACATCTTTTGGGGTTCTTACGAAATCATGGGCGTATCATTAGTGGATATGAACGTGTGGGAGTGGCTGTATCAAAACCCGAATGCCACCAAAGAACAACTCAAAGATGCTGTTTTAACCATTGCCAAAGATATTTGGAACAAGTATTACGCTCCCGTATTTGGTGTGAAAGATGAGCCGATTTTGGCTATCTACTCTCACATGGTGGATTATCCGCTCTATTTGTCGGCTTACCCGATTGGACACTTGATCGAATTTCAGTTGGAAAATTATTTGGCAGGTAAGAACCTCGCCAAAGAAGTTGAACGCATGTACACCCTCGGCCTCCTAACTCCCAAATATTGGATGCAGCAAGCCGTTGGCGAAGAATTGTCTGTGAAACCTTTGATTAACGCTGCTAAGATTGCTGCGGAGAAGGTGAAATAGGGTTTAATACTCGCTTTGCGAGAGGTTAAAGGCTAAGGGTGCGTGGTGACGGGGTACGAGGTGCGGGGGGATTTATTCCCTCTCATTTCGCTATTCACTAAAAATAGACAGTCCGTCGTAAGCTAATTGGACACCTTTGGGTAGTTCGGCGTTTACGTCGTTGTGTTTTCCCATGAAATGGCTGATATGCGTGAGATAGGTTTGTTCGGGGCGAATGGTTTCGGCAATGTCAAGGGCTTCTTGTAAGGTTAGATGCGAAAAGTGTTCGTCTTTTTTAAGAGCGTTTATGATTAGGATTTTGCTGCCTTTTATTTTATCTAATTGCTTAGGCTCTATTCGTTTCACGTCTGTGAGATAGGTAAGGTTACCTATGCGATAACCTAATATAGGCAGGCGGTGGTGCATGGCTTCGATGGGAATGATGCATTGGCTTCCGATATAAAACGGCTCTTGGTTGAGGATATGTGTGCGAAATTCCGGTAATCCGGGATAAGACGACGATTTGAATGCATATGCAAATGTCTCTTTCAACCCTTTTATGGCTAATTCATTGCCGTATATATCCATTGGAGATTTCTGTATGTAATTGTATGAGCGCACATCATCCAAACCGCCGATATGGTCGAAGTGTGCATGGGTTAATAAAATAGCATCTAAATGCTTAACATCTTCTCGAAGCATCTGCTGTCGGAAGTCGGGCCCGGCATCAATAGAAAAAACGTTATCATCGGTTTCGATCAAAACCGATGAACGCAGGCGTTTATCTTTGCTATTTGTTGACCTGCAAACCTCGCAATTGCAGGCCACAACGGGGATACCTTGTGAGGTACCGGTACCTAAAAATGTTACACGCATAAAAATATTTTTTGCAAAAGTAGGAAAAAAATTGCTTTTTAGCAAAAAAAATCCTAACTTTGTATTCCAAATTGAACAACATGAAGCTCATTGAGACATACAAAACATTTTTGTGGTCGTTGCGTATGCGTAAGATTGCCAACAAGCAGAAGCGTCGCCGTCAGATGATAGGTTTGGATTTGGCCAAAAGTGTTGGTATTTATTTCTATTACGATGGGAAGAAAACTTATGAGACGGTCAATGAATTAGCCAATTTTTTGAGAAATAGAGGCATTACAGTCGTTCTGTTGGCCTATTGCAACCATAAGGAAAAGCCTGCTGATGTGACCGAAAGTCCAAACTTTGGACTTTACACTAAATCCAAACTTGGTTTTAATCGAGTCCCTAATGACGATATTGTCAACATGTTTGTAAAACAGCCGTTCGACATCTTTTTCGATTTAAGTCTTACCGACGACTTCCAGAATCTGTATATTGCCAATACCTCTCCAGCCACGTTTAAGGTTGGTCGTCCAAGCGAATGGGGGTTCAAAATCTTTGATTTTACGCTGGATGTCAAAGGCACATCGGACTTAAACGAATTCATAATAGACATTCTTAAATATTTTGAGGTATTTAATCAAAATTTTGAGGTGTTTAATT
>JAITVC010000267.1 GCA_031286005.1 Bacteroidales bacterium | reverse complement strand
AGAGCACGTAGAAAAAAAGCATTGAAATTGACCAAAGGTCAGTTTGGCCGCAGAAAAAATGTTTGGACAGTAGCCAAAAACTCATTAGAGAAAGGTTTATTGTACGCTTATCGCGACCGTAAAGTTAAAAAACGCAGTTTCCGCAATTTGTGGATTGTACGTATTAACGCCGGAACCCGCCAATTCGGAATGTCGTATTCCTCATTCATGGGTAAACTCCACGCTAAAAACATTCAGCTTAACCGTAAGGTTTTAGCCGATTTAGCGATGAATCATCCCGAAGCGTTTAAAGCTATCGTTGATAGCGTGAAATAGAACCCAGTCTCAAATCATAAAAATTTAAGTTACTATGAAACCGGAATTAATGCAATTTGTAGATACCTTGACCACACGCCCTGAATTCCCTTCTTTTAAGGCAGGCGATACGGTTACGGTTCACTATAAAATCAAAGAAGGTAATAAAGAACGTATCCAACAATATCAAGGCGTTGTATTGCAACGCGCAGGGGCCGGCAACACGGCTACGTTTACTGTTCGTAAAATGTCGGGCAACGTTGGTGTTGAACGTATTTTCCCTATTTGTTCACCGTTTATCGATAAAATCGAAGTTAACAAACATGGTGTTGTTCGCAGAGCACGTATTTTCTACCTACGAAAACTCACTGGTAAGAAAGCGCGGATTAAAGAACGTCGCATCAGATAAAAAAAAGAATCCCGCGAAAGCGGGATTTTTTTTAGTATATTATGAAAAGTTATCCTATCCAAGAGCATTTCTACTCTTTGCAAGGCGAGGGCGCTAATGCCGGAAAAGCGGCATATTTTTTGCGTTTGAGCGGATGCCATGTGCGGTGTTCGTTTTGTGATTCGATGGAGGCTTGGGATGAGACGCCCAAACAGCGTGTAACACCTTTCAAAATGGCCGGATGGGTTAGTAGCACCAGGGCTGAAAACATTGTCATTACCGGCGGGGAGCCGTTGCTGCATGATTTGGATACGCTTTGCAAAGCGTTGCGCTCGTATATTCCTAATGTCTATTTATGGCTGGAAACATCGGGGACAAACCGTTTTAGCGGGGATTTTGATTGGGTTTGTTTATCGCCGAAAAAACATTATCTGCCACTTGCGGAAAACTATGCAAAAGCCGATGAATTGAAAGTTATCATTGAACATCCGAATGATTTTGCTTTTGCCGAAAAAGAAGCCCTAAAAGTGAATTCGGATTGCCAGTTGTTCCTGCAAACGGAATGGTCGAAACGGCACTTTATTTCAACTATGATTACCGATTATATCTTGGAAAACCCGAAATGGCAGTTGTCTGTGCAGGTACACAAGTATTTGGAGATACTATAAGTTACTTATTTTAAATTTAATGATTTATTAACATCAAATTTATTCGAGGGTGTTTTTTCCGTGAATGGATGCTATAAAGAGGAGTTTATTCACGAGAAAATTGGATTTTTTCGTGAATGGATGTGTAAAAATAGTGGTTATTCACGATTTTTTTTGTATCTTTGCAGTCAGAATATAAATTTGGCTTTTTATGATTACACAAACGAAGAAAGAAAATCTCGGCAAACTGAAAAAAGAGTACGAGCAACTGCGTGGCTCGCACAATGATTTGTTAAAGATGATTGCCGAATCGGAATTGCCCGAAATGGTGTATAACTCAAACGCTATCGAAAATTCTACGCTTACGCTCAAAGAAACCGAAAAAATTCTTTTAGCCCAAGCATTGATGCGGGACGTTTCGTTGCGTGAAACCTACGAAGCAACCAACCTCGCACGAGTAATCAAATACCTTTGGACACGTTCTGACTATCAACTTTCGGTTGAGAATTTTGAGTTGTTGCATCAGATGCTGCTTGGCGGAATAAATGACAACTATGCGGGGCGTGTTCGCCGTTCGGGAGAATACGTGCGTGTGGGCTGGCATATTGCACCACCCCCAGAACAAGTAAAGCCTATGCTCGAAAATCTTATTCATATCTACAACAGCGAAGAAGACATCTATTTTTTAGAGAAAATTGCCAAATTCCATTTGCAGTTTGAAACGATACATCCGTTTTGCGATGGCAACGGACGAATGGGGCGCCTGCTTATCAACCTGCAACTTGCCGCTTTGGGATACCCGCCTGTGATTATTCAAAACAAAGGAAAAAGAGAAGACTACTACCCTATTTTTGAACAATGGAGAGATAAACAGAAGTCGGACAAATTTGCTGACTACCTCTACCTTGCCCTTTCCGAATCGTTTCACAAACGGCTGACCTACCTTCGGGGGGATGAAATCATCAAATTGTCGGACTATGCAAAAAGCAACGGCATAGGCGCAGCATTAATTACCAACGCCGCCAAACGGCAAACCATTCCTGCTTTCCGACAAGACGGAATTTGGCGAATTGGTAAGAACTATATCCGGTAATCTCTTTTGAAAGGCTGCATTCCAATCACTGTTCCCTACTCACTATTCACTATTTTTTTGTATCTTTGCAAAAATTTTCAACAAATGGACTATAATTTTAGAGAAATCGAGGCTAAATGGCAAACATACTGGGCCGAAAACAAGGTTTTTAAAGTAGAAATTGATCATACCAAACCGAAATATTATGTGCTGGATATGTTCCCCTACCCTTCGGGAGCGGGCTTGCACGTGGGGCATCCGCTGGGCTATATTGCAAGCGATATTTATGCTCGCTACAAGCGTTTGAAAGGATTTAACGTGTTGCACCCGATGGGCTATGATGCCTACGGATTGCCGGCCGAGCAATATGCGATTCAAACAGGGCAACATCCGGCGATTACAACCGAAAAAAACATTGCCCGCTATCGTGAGCAGTTAGACAAGATAGGTTTCTCGTTCGATTGGGACAGAGAGGTGCAGACCTGCGACCCGAAGTATTACCATTGGACCCAGTGGACATTTATCCAACTGTTTAATCATTGGTATTGCCTGCGTGCAAATGCGGCACGTCCAATCTCTCAATTGGTGGATATTTTCAACGAGCAAGGCAATGGCGGTGTGCGTGCTTCAAAGTCCGACACGCCTAAATTCACGGCCGAAGAATGGAAAGCCAAATCCGAAAAAGAGCAACAAGAGATTTTAATGAACTATCGCTTGGCTTATCTGTCAACAACCCTGGTCAACTGGTGCCCAAAGCTCGGCACGGTGTTGGCGAATGATGAAGTGAGCAACGGCCTATCCGTTCGAGGGGGCTATCCTGTGGAGCGCAAGCCCATGCAACAATGGTCGCTTCGGGTGTCGGCTTATGCCGAACGGCTTTTAGAAGGTTTGGACAGAATTGATTGGAGTGAATCCATCAAAGATATTCAGCGCAATTGGATTGGGAAATCCATTGGGTGCGAAATGAAGTTTAAGATTGCGGATCATGATGCCGTGCTGGACATCTTTACCACACGGGCGGATACCATCTTCGGTGCCACGTTTATGGTGCTATGTCCGGAACATGATTTGATTGCAAGCATCACAACAGCCGAACAAAAGCAAGCTGTTGATGACTATGTGAAATGGGCCAAGAACCGCTCGGAACGTGAGCGTCAAACGGAAGTGAACAAAGTAACAGGGGTGTTCACCGGTCGCTATGCCATCAACCCGCTCAATGGGCAGCAACTCCCAATCTGGATTGCAGACTATGTACTCGCCGGTTATGGCACGGGGGCTATTATGGCTGTGCCTGCGCATGATAGTCGGGATTATAAGTTTGCCAAACACTTCGACCTGCCGATTATTCAGGTGGTAGAAGGTGGCGATATTTCCGAAGAAGCCTTTGAAACGAAAGACGGCACAATGATGAACTCCGATTTCATCAACGGCATGACTGTGAAAGAGGCCATCGCCACCGTTGTGAAAAAAGTGGAGGACATGTGGATTGGACGAGGCAAAATCAACTACCGCCTGCGGGATGCCATATTCAGCCGCCAGCGCTATTGGGGAGAGCCTTTCCCGATTTATTACAAAGATGGAATGCCATACGCTTTGGATGAAAAAGACCTGCCATTAGAACTTCCCGAAGTGGATAAATACCTGCCCACCGAGAGTGGAGAGCCACCTTTGGCTCGTGCAAAGAATTGGGTGAATAAAGACGGCTATCCGCTTGAAACCTCAACGATGCCGGGTTTTGCAGGCTCGTCGGCGTACTATTTGCGGTATATGGATGCGCAGAATGCAACGAGTTTAGTAAGCTCGGAGGCTAACAAGTACTGGCAAAATGTGGATTTGTACATCGGCGGAAGCGAACATGCCACAGGACATTTGATCTATGCCCGATTCTGGAACAAATTCCTGTTTGATATTGGCGTGGCCTGCAAAGATGAGCCGTTTCAAAAGTTGATTAATCAAGGCATGATTCAAGGCCGCTCGAACTTTGTGTATCGAGTGGTGGGCACCAATCAATTTGTGTCGTACAACCTGCGTAACGACTACGAAGTTCAGCCACTGCATGTGGATATTAATATTGTAGATAACGATGTTCTCGACACTGAGAAGTTCAAACAATGGATGCCCGATTTCGCCGAAGCGGAATTCATCTTGGAAGATGGCAAATACATCTGTGGACATGAGGTGGAAAAGATGTCGAAATCCATGTACAACGTGCAGAATCCGGACGACTTGGTGGAGAAATATGGAGCCGACACGTTGCGCATGTACGAAATGTTCCTCGGCCCATTGGAGCAATCCAAACCTTGGGATACGCAGGGCATTGAGGGCGTGTTTCGCTTCCTGCGGAAAGCATGGCGATTGTATCATCCCAACGATGGCGATTTCAACGTATCAGACGAAACTCCGACTGCCGAAGAATTAAAAATATTGCACAAAACCATTCGCAAGATTGAGGATGACACCGAGCGGTTTGCTTTCAACACGGCTATATCCACATTTATGATTGCCGTGAATGAATTGTCGGATTTGAAATGCAACAAACGTGCAATCCTTGAGCCACTGGCCATCTTGTTGGCCTCCTACACACCCCATATTGCAGAGGAATTGTGGTCGAAATGTAGGGGTGCGATTAATCGCACCCTTACGAAAACACATTCGATTGCCTTTGCGCAATATCCCCAATTCGAGGAAAAATACGTGATAGAAAACATGTTTACCTACCCCGTTTCGTTCAACGGCAAAACCCGCTTTATGCTCGAACTGCCGATTGATATGCCGAATGCAGACATAGAAAAAGCCATCTTGGCACACGAGGATGCGCAAAAATGGCTCAACGGAAACGCTCCTAAAAAGGTAATTATCGTTCCGAAAAAGATTGTGAATATTGTGGTTTAGAGTGTTCCGTTTACTAACACAACAACCAACAACGAGATAATCGCATACAATTCGGGGAATACCGCCAAGATCATGGCATTTCCAAACACATTGTGTCCGGAGCCGATGGCTGCGATACCGTTTGCACAGATGCTACCTTGCTTGATGGCCGAAACAAGGCCTACCAAACCCAACGCTAAACCTGCGCCAAAAACAGCAGAGGCTGTGAGCCAGCCCATGCCTTCGACTAATTGTCCTTGCATAAGGAAAAAGCCGATGAAGCCGTAAAGCCCTTGCGTGCTGGGCAATGCCGATAGGATTAAACAACTTCCGAATCCGCCGGGATTCTTTTTGATTGCGCCGATAGTGGCGTTTCCGCACGATGCAAGGCCCATTGCGCTGCCGATGCCTGAGAGTGCGACCATGATTCCGATGCCTAAATAGGCGAGTACGATTGGTTCCATTTTTTTGTTTTTTGTTTATTTATTTAGTCGTTTATTTGTTTAGATGTTATGACTTGGGGCGCAAGTCTCACGTAGGGCTACTTGAAGGTTGCGCCCTG
>JAITVC010000141.1 GCA_031286005.1 Bacteroidales bacterium | reverse complement strand
CGTTTCATCATATTCGCCCAACTGATTGGGCATGCCAGCATTGGGATAAACGGAGGTATAAAACGGCGAAATCTTGCTCAATTCTTCCAAATACGGACGGATTTGCTTGGCGCCAAAAGAGCAATTTAAACCGATACTCATCAATGGCACGTGCGACAACGATTCGACAAATGCTGCAATGGTTTGCCCTGAAAGGTTTCGTCCGCTCTTTTCCAACGTTACGGAAACCATAACGGGCACGGTTTTTCCAAGTTTTTCAAACACTTTTTGAATACCAAACAAGGCTGCTTTGGCGTTCAAGGTATCAAAAACGGTTTCTACCAATAACGCATCCACACCACCGGCCATTAGTCCTTCGGCCTGTTCGGCATAAGCGGCAGCCATTTCGTCAAACGTGATGGCTCGAAAACCGGGATCTTCCACCTTTGGCGAAAGAGACAACGAGCGGTTGGTAGGGCCCATAGAACCGGCTACAAATCTTGGTTTCTGCAGATTTTTAGCCGTGAATTTAGCCGCACAACGACGGGCTAATTTAGCGGCTTCCACATTCAATTCATACGCCAGATGCTGCAAGTCGTAGTCCGCCAAACTCACGGTTGTAGAGTTGAACGAGCAGGTTTCGATAATATCCGCACCGGCTTCCAAATATTGCTCGTGAATTTCGGCAATCACTTCAGGTTTCGTCAACACTAAAAGGTCGTTGCAGCCTTTCAGAGTGGCTTTGCTATCGGCAAAACGTTGACCTCGATAATCATTTTCGGTCAGTTTATAACGCTGTATCATGGTACCCATGGCGCCATCTAAAATTAGAACACGGTTTTCTAATTGAGAAAGTATAGACATGTTGTTTTTTGTATTAAGGGGATGTCTCAACTACGCTCGACATGACGGATAATTGCAAAATATTAAAACTCCGCATTCATTGGCGTGCGTGGAAATGGGATCACATCGCGGATGTTGGCCATACCGGTAACGAATAAGAGTAATCGCTCGAAACCTAAACCGAAACCTGCGTGTGGCGCTGTGCCGAAACGGCGAGTATCCAAATACCACCACATATCTTTTTCGGGAATTTGCATTTCGGCAATGCGTTGTTTCAGCACATCCAAACGCTCTTCACGCTGCGAACCGCCAATGATTTCGCCAATTCGTGGAAACAACACATCCATCGCCCGAACGGTTTTGTTATCATCGTTGAGTTTCATGTAGAACGCTTTGATGTCTTTCGGATAATCCGTTAAAATCACTGGTTTTCCGAAATGTTTTTCCACCAAATAACGTTCGTGTTCGCTTTGCAAATCCACGCCCCAATCCACTTTGAACTCAAATTTTTGTCCAGATTGTTTCAAAATATCAACAGCTTCGGTATAACTCAACCGTTCAAAATCTACGTCAATCACAGATTTCAAGCGTTCGATCAGTTCTTTGTCATATAAATCATTCAAGAATTGCAAATCGTCCATGCAATGGTCAAGCGCCCATTTCACGAGGTATTTGAGAAATTCTTCCGCCAAATCCATGTTGTCTTGAATTTCGTAAAACGCCATTTCGGGCTCGTTCATCCAAAATTCGGCCAAATGTCGTGGTGTGTTGGAGTTTTCGGCACGAAACGTTGGGCCGAATGTATAAATTTTCGACAATGCCATAGCGCCAAGCTCCCCTTCCAATTGTCCGGAAACCGTTAAACTTGCCGGTTTTCCGAAAAAATCTTTAGAAAAGTCCACATTACCGCAACCGCACGAAGCCTGTTCATTGGTTTTCGGGATATTGTTCAAATCCATGGTCGTTACTTGAAACATCTGGCCTGCGCCTTCGCAATCGGAAGCCGTGATAATCGGCGTGTGCAGATAGAAAAATCCACGTTCGTGATAAAATGTATGCAAGGCATAGGCCATTTCGTGACGAATGCGTAGCACGGCGCCAAAGGTGTTGGTGCGCGGACGCAAGTGTGCAATTTCACGCAGAAACTCCAACGTATGGCCTTTCTTTTGCAACGGATAAGTATCCGGATCGGCCTCGCCGTAAATCTGAATCGTTTCGGCTTGAATTTCGACTGATTGGCCTTGTCCCATCGACGAAACCAATTTTCCCGTTACAGCCAAACAAGCGCCCGTTGTTACACGTTTCAACTCATTTTCATCGAAATTTGCCAAATCCGCCACCACCTGAATATTATGAATAGTCGAGCCATCATTAACGGCTACAAACGCCACGTTTTTGTTGCCTCGCTTGGTGCGAACCCAACCTTTAATCAATACGGTTTCTCCAACTGCAACCTTTCCTTTTAAAAGGTCTTTGACAAAATTCTGTTTCATTTTATGAAAATTTTTAACCTACAAAGGTACAAAAAATAATTGAAAACAAAAAATTTTTAACGGGAACTTGCAAAATCGAAAAATAAAACTTACTTTTGCAAAAAATTTTTGAAAATAATCCGCAAAAATTCAATAAAAAAAGGAGAGATATTATGTATTGGACACTTGAATTAGCCTCGAAATTAGAGGACGCACCTTGGCCCGCAACCAAAGAAGAACTTTTGGATTACGCTTTGCGTACGGGCGTTCAACAAGAAGTGATTGAAAACCTAATGGAGATTGAAGACGAGGGCGAGCTGTATGAAAGCATCGAAGACCTTTGGCCGGATTACCCCACCAAAGAGGACTTTTTCTTTCACGAAGACGAATACTAGCGGTTAAAGGTAAAGGGTTAATTTTAATCTTTAACCATTAACCAAACAAAAAAGACGCCTATAAGCGTCTTTTTTTTATTTTCAGTAGCGGGAGCCGGATTCGAACCGACGACCTCCGGGTTATGAGCCCGACGAGCTGCCTCTGCTCTATCCCGCAATGTGGGTGCAAAGGTACGACTTTTTTTTGAATTATGCAAGTTTTTCTTGATTTCGACCTCACATGCTCTGTTGAGCCGTTTTTTTCAATTCATCCAAAAGAATTTTTTAACGAAAAACAATCTTTTTAAATTCTTCAATGCCTATCACTTCTACTCTTGGAAAATCTATACACTTCAATACATTGAAATGCTTGTCGTTTGTAACAATATAGTCTGCATTTACATTGAATGCACAATCTACAAACTTGTTGTCATCGGGGTCAATAGAAATTAAATTCCATTTGTAATAAGGAAAAACTTTTTCTACGTTGTGGACTCCAACAATAGATGCATTGTATTTTCTACAAGTTCAGACGGATAAAGACTCAATAATAATTCCCCATACTCTGAAAGTATTTCAGAAGTGTAACATAACGTAAAATCGCCATTTCTAAAAGACTGCCATACCCAATTGTACATCGAACGTGGGAAAATAGACGGCAACAGGCAATTTGTGTCTAATACAATTTTCATTTTTTAGAAGATCGTAGATGACCGTACATTAACTCTTGCATTTTTGTATCATCTAAGTTGTGAGTGTCCCAAAAACGATTGGCTACTTTGTCCATTTTTTGTTGTATGTAGTTAAGATACAAAGTTGTCAGCTCCTCTCTTTCTTCTTCACTTTTTGCTATTGCAAATGTTTTTAGCACAAACAATTGCGACGGATTGAACGTTGGTTGATGTAACATTGTTTCCATAACTGTTTTTATTTAGTTATTCATTAATTAGATAAAATACACCACAAAGATACAAAAAAATTATGAATACTTCAGAAATGTTAATGAATTTTAACACTTCTTAATTGTTTTTATTATTATCGGCACGGACGTGGACGTTCGCACCAGCGGGAGTTCTGAACACCGCTCATCGGGCATTGCTAACAAAGACTATCATTTTCATCGTGAGACAATCAAATATTCTTTTTTTAAGGCTTCCCACTTGTCAGACAGTGAAGCATTCATTTCATTATATATTTTCTCGTCTAATAGAATATTACCCCAAGAAATCGTTGCTTCGTATTCTAAAATATTTCTAATGATTTCCGTATTGTATTGTTCTTTTTCGTTTTTGCCTTTAAGATTATTAAATAAACTCCTGTATTTTTCAAAAACCTTATTCAATCTTGAATGAAACAACGAATATTTAATCGCTTGTTGTAGTAAAATTGCAGGAATGGATAATTGGATAAATTACAACCTACAAAATCATCGGTTTTATCAGACAGCGTACCTGTTAAGGAAGACAAAACGCAAAACGTCCCGGTCGGTTACAAGGGACTTTTTCCGGTCGGTGGAACTACTGACAATTTGTCAGTCTCAAAAACGTATCTCATCACGAGCAAAATTTTTAATAAAGGGAGATTAGAGGAGCAGTATAGGATCAGTATAGGATGAGCGAAGGATACATCCATGAAAAATGGTGGTAAAAAGCACCGTTTTTTGTGCTTTTTACCAAAAAAACAATGTAGGGGGTCGAAAATTTTCGACCCCCTACTGACATTTTGTCAGGTTTTGTATCCGTTTAATTTCCTCCGCCCAAGGTAGGCTGATCGTCTTCCGAAAGTCCTGTTTGCAGAATTTCGCCCATATAGGCGGCAACTGAAACATCGCTGCGGTTGTTGAGCCAAATCAGCGTGCGTTGGTTTTCGTAATCGTGAATAAAATAGGTGCGAAACCCTTTCCACCAGCCGTGATGATAGGCCAATGGGTAGCCTTCGTCGGTTAATTTCACACGGAACCCTAAACCATAGTCGCGGTTGTGTTTCTCATCAAACGGTTGTGCCGGTGTGAAAGCCAAGTCGAGCAGGCTTTTTGAGATAAATTTATAATCGTATAGGGCTTGGTCAAACAAAAACAAATCATTCGCCGTGGAGTAAATGCCTTTATCGCCAACAACGCCATCCAAATAATCGGCAGGACGTTCGTAGAAACCCCGTTTTCGGGTAAAGTCGTACCCTTTCACGGCCGAATAAGACTTTCGGTCTTCATACGCATACACGTAGGTATTGTACATCGCCAGCGGCTCAAATATCTCGGTTTTCATATAGTCGTGAAACGTTTTTCCGCTCGCTTTCTCAACAATACTCGCCAAATAGGCATAGTTGGTATTGCAATATTGAAACCGGCTATCGGGATTAAACTGCAATCGAGCCTTCGTTTTCTTCATCAATGGGGTGATGTCCGCATTGGTCATTGGCTTGCGAAAATCCCAATTCTTGTGCGACAAATACACGTAATTGGGCAATCCGGAACGGTGTTGCAAAAGGTGTTTGATGGTAATATTTTTGAAAGGAAAATCAGGTAAATAAAAAATAACGGGCTGATTAATGTCCAATTTCTGGTCTTGGTGCAATTTGAGAATAGCCAGAGCTGTAAACGGTTTGCTGGTTGAGGCCAATTGAAAAACCGAACTGTCGGTTAGGGGTTTCTTGGTCTTCAAGTTCTCGTAGCCAAATGCCGAATTATACAAAATCTTACCATTTTCGGCATACAGCACATGGCCGTTGAAACGTCCTTTTTCAAAAGCAGTGGTCAGAATCTCGTCGATTTGTTTGTATCGAGTCGAATCAATGGCCGTTTCAATTTTCGCCTCAAAATATTCAGGGTCTTTAACCCGTTCGCGGTGGATATTGGCATAAACAGTGAAACCTCCTGCAACTGCCAATAAAAGCAGGATTTTTTGTGTTGTTGTCATGTGTATAAGTTTACCCATAAGTAGAAAAATTTCGTAATTAACTTTGTTCAACACTTGCGCCGTTCGCAATTTTTGCTTAACTTTGCAAAGTTAAAACAAAAAATCCTATTATTTTTACACATTGTCTATGAATTTTGAACAACTGCAAGTTAAAAACCCCAAACGCTACACCGTTACAACCGCACTTCCTTACGCCAACGGACCTATCCATATCGGCCATTTGGCGGGCGTTTATGTGCCTGCCGACATCTATGTGCGCTATCTGCGCTCGACAAACAAAGATGTGGTATTTATCGGTGGAAGCGACGAACATGGGGTTCCGATTACTATAAAAGCCCGTCAACAAGGCGTTACACCGCAAGATATTGTGGATAAATATCACACCATCATCAAGCAATCCTTCGTGGAATTGGGCATTTCGTTCGATATTTATTCGCGCACCTCAGCAAAAATTCATCACGAAACCGCTTCGGATTTCTTCAAAACACTTTACAACAACGGCAAGTTTATTGAGAAAACCAGCGAACAATATTTCGACGAAGCCAACAATCAGTTTCTTGCAGACCGCTATATTACCGGCGAATGCCCCCATTGCCACAATCCGAATGCGTATGGCGATCAATGTGAAAAATGCGGTACATCGCTTAGCGCCATGGATTTGATTAATCCGAAATCTGCCATCAGTGGAAATGTGCCTGTTTTGAGGGAAACCAAACACTGGTATTTGCCCTTAGACCAATACGAAGATTTCTTCAAACAATGGATTTTGGAAGGTCATAAAGATGATTGGAAAACCAATGTTTACGGGCAATGCAAGTCGTGGATTGATTTAGGTTTGCAACCCAGAGCCGTAACGCGCGACTTGGATTGGGGCGTGAAAGTGCCTCTCGAAGATGCCGAAGGCAAAGTGCTCTACGTGTGGTTTGATGCGCCAATCGGCTATATTTCCGCAACGAAAGAATTGCGTGATGATTGGGAAAAATATTGGAAAGACGAGGAAACCAAGCTTGTGCATTTCATTGGGAAAGACAATATCGTGTTTCACTGTATCATCTTTCCGGCGATGTTGAAGGCGGAAGGTTCCTATATCATGCCCGATAACGTGCCGGCCAACGAGTTTCTGAATCTCGAAAACGATAAAATATCCACCTCTCGCAATTGGGCGGTTTGGTTGCACGAATATTTGTTGGATTTCCCCAATCAACAAGACGTTTTGCGCTATGTGCTTACCGCAAATGCACCCGAAACCAAGGACAACGATTTCACATGGAAAGATTTCCAAACGCGCAACAACAGCGAATTGCTGGCCATCTTTGGCAACTTTGTGAACAGAACCATCGTTTTGATTGATAAATATTACGAAGGTAAAGTGCCCGAATGCACAGATTTGACAGCCCTCGACAAAGAAGTTATCGAAGAAATCAAAGCCATTCCGCAAAAAGTGGCCACGTGCATAGAACATTACAAATTCCGTGAAGCCCTCACAGAACTAATGAATTTGGCACGTGTAGGCAATAAATACCTCACCGAAACCGAGCCTTGGAAACTCCAAAAAACTGAGCCCGAACGCGTAAAAACTATTCTAAATCTAAGCCTGCAAATCTGCGCCAATTTAGCCATCCTCGGCGAGCCATTTTTGCCGTTTACCGCTGAAAGAATCAATCGGATGCTGAACATCCCCACGCAGAAATGGGCCGAAGCCGGACGTATTGATTTAGTGCCCACAGCGCACCAAATCAACAAAGCAGATCATCTCTTCTCCAGAATTGAAGACGACCAAGTGTCCGCACAAATGGCGAAATTGGAGGCATCGAAGAATTGATCGTGCATTTCAAATAAAACAAAGGGAAAACAATAATTATCTAAAAATGTAGTTTATGGAAAATATGTTGATTATACAAGAAAGAGTAAAAAACACTATTGCTCTTGGCGAAAGCCATTTCAGGGAATTTAAAACTGCATTAGAGGGAAAACCTGATAGTAAAAAACCGAGGTTAGCAAAGAAAATCTGTGAAGATATTGGCGAAGCTTTAGTTTCATTTGCCAATGCTGATGGAGGAGAATTACTTATTGGCGTTGAAGATGATGGAATAATTACCGGCATCCCTCATTCGGAAGAAGATATTGACACAATGCTTGCAGCTACCAAAACACATATTTATCACGGACAAGAATTACCTTTGTCTATTGCAACAAAATTGGATATAGACGGAAAAACTATTTTGTATTTTGCAGTGAATAAAGGAGTATCTCAAATTTATCAATTACCAGATGGTAGATGTGTTCGCAGAAAAGATAAATCTACAATGCCTGAATCTGTGGATAAAATACATTTCGAACGTCAGGAAATACGTTCTCGAGAATACGATAGCCAGTTTGTAGATGGGGCATTAGTAACAGATTTAGATTTATCGTTTTTACAAGGTGTCGCTGATTCATATATAAAAGGTTTAAGTATAGAACTATTTTTACAACAAACAGGTTTGGCTGCTTATGGAACAAATGGATTGCGTTTGAAACGAGCGGCTTTGTTGCTGTTTGCTAAATCCAATGAAATCGGTCGTTGGCATTCAAAATGCCAAATACGGTTTCTAAAAGTAAATGGCAACGAATTAAAATCCGGCGAAAACTACAATGTAATAAGTGATGAGAGTGTTCAAGGGAATATTTTTGATTTGTGGTTTAAATCTTGGGAAAATCTAAGACCTTATTTGGCTTATAAAACAGAATTTGGTTCTGATGCTAAATTTGAACAAAAATATATTTATCCGGAAGATGCTTGTAAAGAAACTGTACTTAATGCCATTGCTCATAGAGATTATTCCAATCAAAATGGTATTGAAATTTATATTTTCAATGATAGGATAGAGATAAAAAGCCCTGGTGCTTTATTATCAACTATAACGATAAAAAATCTCTACGAACTTGAAGGTGCTCACGAATCAAGAAATCCACTTATCGCAAGAATTTTAAGAGAATACAAACTAATGCGTGAACTTGGCGAAGGAATGAGACGTATATTTAACTTAATGGATGAAAACGAATTAGAAAGACCTACATTATATTCAAATGGTTCATGGTTCAAAGTAACACTAAGTAATAAAACAGTCTATTCACCTAAACAGCAAGAGTGGCTCAACTTATTCATTAAAAACAACCTAACAAACAATCAGAAGAAAATTGTACTTCTTGGAATGGACGGAAAAGAAATTTCTCCTGCTGATATTAAAACAGCATTACGTTCAGATGATTTACTTATTTACAATACCGAAGTTACAGAATTGAGAAAAAAAGAAATATTAATAAGTATTAGAGATAATATGGGAGCGAATAACTTAGCAAAGAAATTGAAGAAGAAAAAAGACCAGATACCAAGATTTAAAGTTATTTGTCCAAAATAACAAATTATGCACCTATTCTTAGCCCATATCGAAACCAATCATGCAACTTTGAGCGAAGCCGAAAGCGCCCACTGCTCAAAGGTTTTGCGCCTTTCTGTGGGAGATAAAATTTTAGTTTCCGATGGTCAAGGAACGCTTTGCGAAGCCGAATTAACGGTGGTTAATCCCAAAAGTTGCGATGCCGAAATCACCAACGAACTAGGTGTTTTCAAACGACCGTATCACTTGCACGTGGCTTGTGCGCCAACCAAAAACATCGACCGTTTTGAGTGGTTTTTAGAAAAAGCAACCGAAATCGGCATCGACGAAATCACACCCATCATCACCGAACATTCCGAACGAACCGTTGTAAAACTCGACCGCTCGGAACGTGTGATTATGGCCGCCATGAAGCAATGTCAAGTGCCGAATCTACCAACGATTTATGACTTAAAAAAGTTTGCCGATTTCCTAAAAACCTGCACCGCCGACCAAAAATTCATTTGCTATTGCGGCAACGAATTTGAAAAACAAACGTTAAAAAATGCTTTGTATAGGCACAGACTACAAGTCTGCGCCAGCGATGTTCAGACTGCTGGCGCGGACTTGCAGTCCGTGCCAACGATACTAATTCTAATCGGCCCCGAAGGCGATTTTTCCCAAAAAGAAGTTGCCCTTGCCGTAGAACAAGGTTTCATCCCCATAACGTTAGGCGAAACGCGCTTGCGCACAGAAACGGCCGGAATTGTGGCGGTTCACACGGTTAGCCTTGCATCGCAGCCTTAACAAACGCCATAAACAACGGATGCGGATTTTCAACCGTACTTTTGTATTCCGGATGAAATTGCACGCCCACAAAAAATTTGTTTTTCGGAATCTCTACAACTTCCACCAAACCGCTCGAATTGACGCCCGAAGCTATCATTCCCGCTTTCTCAAAAGTTTTGAGATAACCATTATTAAACTCATAGCGATGGCGATGACGCTCGGAAATCTTGGCTTTCTTATAGATTTTTTTTGCCAAAGAGCCTTCTTTCAACCCGCAATCGTAAGCGCCAAGCCGCATCGTCCCGCCATATCCGCTTACAATCTTTTGCTCTTCCATCAAATTAATAACCGGATCTTTGGTTTTCGGATCCATTTCTATCGAATTGGCATTATCCAACTTCAACACGTTTCGTGCAAATTCAATCACCGCACATTGCATCCCCAAACAAATACCCAAAAACGGAATATTGTGTTCACGCACATATTTGATGGCCGCAATCTTTCCCTCAACACCCCGTTGCCCAAATCCGGGCGCAACAAGCACCGCCGACAAACCCTGCAAATGAGATTTAACATTCTTATCATTCACATCCTCGCTGTGAATCCACTTCAAATTAACTTTGCAATTCAGTGATGCTCCCGCATGAATAAAGGCTTCCGTGATAGATTTATACGCATCTCTCAACTCCACATATTTCCCCACCAAACCAATCGTAACTTCTTGTTTCGGATTATACAGTTTCTTCAAAAACGCCGTCCAATCCTTCAAATCAGCCTCTTTCTTGGGCCTCATGCCGAATTTTTTCAACACTTGGGTATCCAACCCCTCTTGTTCCATCATCAGCGGCACTTCGTAAATCGATTGCGCATCAATGCTTTCAATCACACAAGATTTATCAACATTGCAAAACAACGCAATTTTACTGCGATTAGTATCCGTCAGCTTATGCTCCGTCCGGCAAACCATAATATCTGGCTGAACGCCTTGTTCCAAGAGCAATTTCACAGAATGTTGCGCCGGTTTAGTCTTCAACTCCCCCGCTGCCGAAAGATACGGAATATACGCCAAATGCACACAAAGCGCATCCTTACCCAATTCCAAACGCAATTGACGAATAGCTTCGATAAACGGCAAACCCTCAATATCGCCCACCGTTCCGCCGATTTCCGTAATCACAAAATCGTAGGCTTTGCCTTTTCCCAAAAGTAAAATCCGGTTCTTGATTTCATCGGTAATATGCGGAATCACTTGCACCGTTTCGCCCAAATACTCCCCATGACGCTCTTTCTCGATAACCGACAAATAAATGCGGCCTGTCGTTACGCTATTCGCACGAGACGTAGGCACATTCGTAAATCGCTCGTAATGCCCCAAGTCCAAATCCGTTTCCGCTCCGTCTTCCGTAACGTAGCATTCGCCATGTTCGTACGGATTTAGTGTACCCGGATCAATATTGATATAAGGATCCAGCTTTTGATTGGTTACAGAATATCCACGCGCTAATAGCAATCTCGCCAAAGATGCTGAAATAATGCCTTTTCCTAACGAAGAGGCCACTCCGCCGGTTACAAAAATATACTTTGTTTTCATGTTAAATTTTTTGAAACAAGACACAAAGATACGAAAAAATTGAGAATGGCACAAGCCCACCACAAAAATCACACTAATCTCAGCCGAATCATCCAGCGCTGAGGACTGCCCAAAATATCCTAAACTGCCTCGCTACGCAAATTTACCTCCTGCGGATCCGCTTGCTTCAACTCTTCTTTGAGATGGTCGGAAATAGTATGATAGGAGTCTAATCGATCCATAGTTTATTTATGTTTCATCATTTCTCGTGCCTTATTCAAAACTTTATCTTTTCCTCTTAAATACTCTTCCACAGAATCATATTCTATCAAAATATCTGGCATAATACTACTGTTGAATGGTTTTAATGAATATGGAAATAAAACACGTCTCGTACATAATCGTGCATAACCACCACCTGGAAAATCTTCTCCTACCACACCGGTCGCAATAACCAAAGGAGATCCGGTTGACCCGCCGGTAGGAGTACCAATAAGCAAAGGACGATTTTCCATTTCATACAACATAATTAAGAAATCTTCTGCAGCGGAAAACGTAAATTCACTAATCAGAATAATAATTGGCATATTGAATTTTTGGATAGAGTCTGGGATGTACATCGTATCGGGAAGTTCTGTCCGATAAGCTTTGTCCATATTGTAATCTCTATATTGTTCAATCCAGTTGCCATTGGCACGTTTCACACCATCATTTATTCTGGTTTGATACCCATAAGTTAAAAAATAATTTTGTTTTGAAATTCGTTCGAGTACTTTATAGGCTTGAAGTGTAGACCCTCCTCCGTTATATCGCAAATCTATGATTAACCCTTTGGCTTTGCTTACTTCATCCAACAAAGCATCCAATTGCGCTATATTTTTCGCATTAAATGTGTTAATAGATAATAGAGCAACATCATTTTCTTCCCACGACAACGAAAATGCTTGGCGAGGCCATTCCGGCGAAAATCCGCTATACTTTTCATTTTCAGTTCGCGTTGCTTCACCATTTCGTGCAAAAACATGATATTTGGTTTCATTCTGCGGAGTAATGAATCGCAATTTCAAAGAGTCCGTTATTAAATCAGCAGCCAGAAGCATGGATTCCGCAAGCATTCTAACTCTTGATGGCGATTTTGCATTAACAAACGGATAGATTTTTTCTTCCAAATAATTGTTTATCGGCAGTCCATTAACCTCAATAACTTTCGAGCCGGGAGGGATAATTTTATCGTGGGGTATTGTTACGTTTGTAACGAAAAACTCGTTGTTGATAAACTTTCCGATAAAGGGAACATAATCCTTATATTTGTAAAATTGCCCTCTATCTGAAATTTCCGTATGTCCATCTTTTAAAGATGCCGAAAATTTCTTCAGAATTTGATAGTATTCGTAGTCGTCTTTCGACGAAATTACTTCTTGAATCGTTGATTTATAAAGGCTATCCCAACTAAAGCCAAGTTCATCGAAGAACACAAAATTATATTTCACTTCACTCCAAAAATAACTTAAAAAATACAATTTTTTATCCATGCTTATGGTGTTCGGTAATTCGCTGGAAGTAGTTACAACAATCGCATTTGGATACGTCGTTGTTTGATTATAGACAATATCGAAATGGATGGTCGTATCGTGCTTAACAACAAAACAAATCGAATCTATATCGGAAACGAAACGAACCTTCTTTTCAGCAAACGATGGATTATAGATTTCATAAATATCCGTTTCGGTTTCTGACGACAAACTCCAATCTGATACTACACCTTGATCAACATAAATTTTTATGCCATTTTTTTTTGTTGTGTTCAATGATTGGGAGTGCCCCAAAATTGAAAGCGTTGATAAAATAATCAATAATGTTGTCTGTAATGCCTTTTTCATAGTGTGTTCATATTTAATTTTTCATAAAATCGATCAAAAGATTGATTTATTGTGCTTATTATTCCTTCTTTATTACATATTCGGTCAAATTTATCAAAAGATGAAAGTTCAACTACTTTTTGGCTGCAAGGACCTGTACATGCAGGTAAATAATTGCAGGATAAACATTTTTCATTTTCAAATGTCGCTTTTCCAAGTCTTTTACTTAAAATACTCTCATTCCAAACGATTTCTCCGTTTTTGTCTAACTTGCCATCTGGTTGATATGTATAAAAATCTCTTGCAGTACACTTGAAAATATCGCCATTGTAATTAATAACAGATTGATAATAGCAATCGGCATAGCAGGTATAAAAATTGGGGTTTATATGGGCTCCATTTACACTGAAACCTTTCTTACGAAATACATCTTGAACATTGTCTGACGAAACATTTTTCTTTAAGCTATCTTGCCAAACTTGTTGGAACATTATTTGGATTTTACCTTTTGTGGAATTTGGCTCCGGTAGGTCATCCAATATTTCTGTTATCTTTTCTAAAGTTTTTTGAGTATAATTAATCCTAAGCTGAATTGTAACATTTTCACGGATGGATAGCATTCTTAAATTTTCAATAATTTGTTCGTATGAACCTCCTTTTTTCTCATTATATCGAATTTTGTCATGCAACTCCTTATTTCCATCAAGCGTAATCTGAAAATTATTTAATGAGATGGTAACAAAAGAAGAAATCTTTTTTTCATTCATCATATACCCATTTGTTGTGGCTCCATTAGAAAATCCCACATTATTTTTTTTTGCTATATTCATTATTTTCTTTGATAACGGGAATACAACTTCATCATAGTATAACAAAGGTTCTCCGCCAAACCAATCTAAGTTAATATGCTTTATGCCATCCTCATTAATCATTCTTTCTACGTATTTAACAATCGACCTCATTGTATCTTTTGACATATAGCCTTTTGGATGTTCTTCGTAGCAATACCAACATCTAAAATTACACTCTAATGTTGGATTAATAGTTAACTTATAATGATTGTTATTAAAGACTTGTTTTCGATTGTTCATTTGGACAGATTCGATCTCGTTTAAATCCGATGGAATCAACACGCCAAGCTTTTTCATTGCACTAAAAAAGTTCGTGTTTTGTTCTTTAATTTTGTCGACATTATCTTGCAATAATAAATCGTATTTATCCTTTGATAATGCAAAATAAGCATCATTCATCATGGTATAAATCAAAATTACATCATCTTTTTCCTTGATATGTATATAATTACTTAACTTATGTTTCATCTGGAATTCTATTTAACTATTAATTAATCAATCGCATATAGTAAGGCTAACCCTATTTTATAGTATCTATTTTAGATCATCGTCGTTCTAATAAAAATAAGGTGGTTATCCAATTAATAATCGGTGCAGAACAATATATTGTTCTGCACCGATTATAATAAAATGAACTACCCAGAACACTCACAAGAGCAGCCGTACACTGAGTTTTTGTTTTGTACTGCACTATAATTGTCGTAGGTGCAGATACAATCGACATAGGCATTATTGTTGATAACATCAGGGGCCGCAACTTCTTGATAATTAGCTTGACCACCAACAAGTTCTTTTAATTCTTTTTTTGTTAATTCTGTTTTCATATTTTTTTCTTGTAATAATTTAACTATAGAATTGCTAAATTAAAATAGATACAGTGTTTTATTTCACACCCCGTATCTATTTTAACCATATGATTTAAATACATATACAACTACAGCCCCCTGTAGAATTTTTATTCTGTGTTGCGCTTTGATTTGCGTAGGTACATCTGCAACCAAAAATTGCATTATCGTTGATAACATCAGGGGCCGCAACTTCTTGATAATTAGCTTGACCACCAACAAGTTCTTTTAATTCTTTTTTTGTTAATTCTGTTTTCATTGTTTTAAATTTTAATGATTAAAATTCATTTCCATTTCGCCGAAGCACCGCAGGAAATGATCTCGGTTTGCTTTTTCCCTTTATTTTCGCTATCTTTGTGATGATTTTCGTCTATTGTTGAGTTTCTTTTTCCAATTGTTCAACAATTTCAAAGTCTGGCTATGTAATCCCCCTGCCAATAAAAGGGAAAAACTTGGCAGGGGGGCTATTGGCCACTAAAAGCATTTCTCATCAACACCCAAATCCGATCACTCGCATAACAGGTACGAGGTACGTATTTGCTGCGCAAGCGGATCGAGGTACAAGATCTACGATATGGCGAAGCATTATCAAATATGAGCGAAGCGAATACCCTATCGCAGAAAAACGTCGAAGCCGTCAGGCGGAGATCATTTTTTTCTGCAAGCATTTTCTTTTGGTTCGTTTTCTTTGTTGCAACAAAGAAAATGAACAACGAAAAAATATGTTTAAAAGCACAAATCATCTAATTTTGGGTTAAGTTTAGATCATCCATCACATTCCAACGCGCCACAAAGTTAAGAAAAAAAATTGAATCTACCAAATTTTTTCATAAAAAAATCACATGTAAAATCATATATATATCAACATGTTACAAAGATACTACTAAGCCATCAATAAATAATCCAAAATTACACTCTTTGAAACGTTCTTTTTTGAAGAAAATTTGTAACGAGGATACATCGAACCTACCCCCCAAGAAAAATGGTGCTTTTTAGAGCCGTTTTTAATTTTTTCGTACTAGTTCGTTTTCTTTGTCGCAACAAAGAAAATGAACACCCCCTACCTCACACACCGCAATGTATGTCCAACCCCCTTATCCCCATACCCTTGCGGACTAATATAGCCATCTTCCTTAAAATAATTACAACGGTATCCATTGGAGGCACTATGTTCCGACAAAGACCAATAATACGTTTCCGAACCTTGGCCTTTCAAATTGCCGTTTTCCTCGCAAAATCCGCCGTTTGCACCTCCGCTTCGTTCATATAAAACAAAAGTTTCCGCATCCAATTTCCGCCGGTCACCATTTCCACCATAATGTTCGTCAACCATAATAAAATCGTTTACGGTAGGTATTCGCCACCCTCTCGGACAAAGTTGACGTTGATAAAGCACAATCGCACACCACGAAAATAAATCGCCATAACCATCTGCATTTTCGCGGCAATCGCTAATATAGACTCTTGTAACCGTATCCGTTCCGCTAAACGTCTTCTTATCGCAATTGCTGGCATGAACAACATCCGACCATTCCAAATGACCGATACGCCAAGTTTGTGGCGATTGAAACGTAACCGTACCCAAATGCGTACCCCAACCGGGCGCTTTTTCGCTACAGCCTTCAACTGTCGACTGTGTAAATCCACACAGTGGAATAATTGTGATAATGAACACGAATAACTGCTTTTGCATTGGACGTTGATTTTGCAGAATTACTGGTGCAAAGGTACAAATAAATTCCGAATGTACCAAATTTTCAATTCTCAATTTTCAATTCTCAATTAAATTATGTATCTTTGCACCTCAAAATTCAAAAAATCATGGCAGACGACCAAAAAATTATTTTCTCGATGGTAAATGTTTCAAAAACATTTCCACCGGCCAAACAAGTACTTAAAGACATTTACCTCTCGTTTTTCTACGGCGCAAAAATCGGAATCATAGGACTCAACGGATCCGGAAAATCCACCTTATTGAAGATTATCGCAGGAGTTGAAAAATCCTTTCAAGGCGAAGTCGTTTTCTCGCCTGGCTATCGGGTGGGCTATCTGCCGCAAGAACCTGTTTTGGACGAAAACAAAACCGTCCGTGAAATCGTCGAAGAAGGTGTGCAAGATGTGGTCAATTACCTCAAAGAATACGAAGCCGTCAATGCGAAATTCTCCGAACCGATGAGCGATGATGAGATGAACAAACTCATCGAGCGTCAAGGCGAACTCACCGAACTGCTCGAACAGCACGACGCTTGGGAGTTAGACACCAAACTTTCCCGTGCCATGGATGCCCTCAATTGCCCGCCCGAAGACCACATGGTCAAAAATCTGTCCGGTGGAGAAAAACGCCGCATTGCCCTCTGCCGCCTTCTCTTGCAAGAACCCGAGATCCTACTGTTGGATGAGCCTACCAACCACCTCGATGCCGAAAGCATCCAATGGCTCGAACAGCATTTGCAACAATACAAAGGCACCGTTATCGCCGTAACCCACGACCGCTACTTCTTGGATAATGTAGCTGGTTGGATTTTAGAATTAGACCGTGGCGAAGGCATCCCTTGGAAAGGTAATTACAGTTCGTGGCTCGAACAAAAAACCACTCGCATGGCGCAAGAAGAGAAAACAGAATCTCGTCGCAAAAAAACCTTAGACCGCGAATTGGAATGGGCGCGCATGGCCCCAAAAGCCCGACAAGCTAAAGGTAAAGCCCGTCTAAACGCCTACGAAAAGATGCTCGCAGAAGACGGCAAGCAGAAAGAAGAAAAATTGGAAATCTATATCCCAGATGGCCCCCGTTTGGGAACAAACGTGATTGAGGCTATCAATGTCTCCAAAGCCTATGGCGACAAGCTGCTATATGAGAACCTAAACTTCACCCTACCCCCTGCCGGAATTGTAGGTATTATCGGGCCAAACGGCGCCGGAAAAACCACCCTATTCCGCATGATTATGGGCTTGGAAAAACCCGATACCGGCGAATTTAAAATCGGCGAAACCGTAAAAGCATCCTACGTCGACCAACAACACGCCAGCATCGACCCCGAAAAAACCGTATGGGAAGTCGTATCCGAAGGTAACGAGCAAATCCGTCTGGGCGGACAATTAGTCAATTCCCGAGCCTATGTATCTCGTTTCAATTTCGGTGGTGCCGATCAAGGCAAGAAAGCAGGAGTACTTTCCGGTGGTGAGCGCAATCGCTTGCAACTCGCATTAACGCTGAAATCCGAAGGCAACGTGCTACTCCTCGATGAGCCTACCAATGATATTGATGTAAACACACTCCGTGCTCTCGAAGAGGGCTTGGAAAACTTCGCAGGTTGCGCCGTAATCATCTCCCACGACCGTTGGTTCCTCGACCGCATCTGCACACACATCCTCGCTTTCGAGGGCGATTCCCAAGTCTATTTCTTTGAAGGCTCCTATTCCGACTACGAAGAAAACAAGAAAAAGCGCTTAGGCGACACAACACCCAAACGCTTCAAGTATAAAAAATTAATGGCATAAAAAAGATTATTGATGGATGGTTATGTTTGTTTCAATCTCAATATCCTTATTGAGCATTGACCATATCGGACAATATTTGTCTTCCGCCATTTTAACGACTTTCTCAACATCTTCTGTGGTTGTATTTTTCGACTTCACAATTATGTCAAGAATGATTTTACTAAAACCCGTAGGATGTTCCGTTTCCCGGATGCCCTCAGCATGTATCGAATAGGCTTCAATATCCTTTTGCATTTTTCTAAGCAAAGGCAACACAACGCCGCTCACACACGTTCCAAAACTGATTAAAAACAGTTCCAACGGCATATAGCCCTCATTATGTCCCAACCGCGGGATATAATCGGTTATAATCTCAGGCCTATCCCCCGCTTTCGTTTGAAATTTAAGACCCTCGTCTATCAATTTCATGTCTGCTTTTAAATGATTGTTTTCCATAATAATATTTTTTTGGTTAATATTCATACAAGATTGTTTTTCCCGCAATATTCAGCCATACTTTATCGGAGCCTTCAACTTGTAAACATTCAATATTAAATGAAAACTCTTTACTAATAAAAGCCGCACAAAATTCGTTGCTTACAAAAGAAAGTTGTATTGTTCTTTGTGGGGGAAGTGATTTTTGAATAGTTTCTGTCGTAATTAATTTTACAATCCATGAATTTCCACTACAACCACTCGAAGAAACTGTAAATTTCAGAACATTATCTTCAATTCTTAAATTGGAAATATCTCCTCGAAATTCAGGTGTATTAAAATATTCCTTTTTATCAATTACTACATTTTGATCACAATCTGATTTTTTTGATTCTTTTATGCACGAAACTGCAAAAAGCACTACTAAACTTAATAAAATTGCTGTTTTTTTCATTGCTATACATTTTAATTTATAAATTATAATCTGTTTCTAACAACGCACCAAAATTTACACATTACAAAGATACAATAAAATTCAAGAATACCAAAATAAAATCACAAAGCCCTGTTAATATGCTCAATCCGCTATTTATACCCTCACGAAAAAATGACACTGCAAAAAGATTCTCGTGAGGCAATAAAGTTCATTACTCCCTCACAATCAACAACAATAAAAACACAACAAACCATCACACATATCTATTTCATACCCCCAAATAGCCTACAAGACATAACCAAGTTCGGTACTCCTCCACTACTCCTCCACTCCAAGTTATGTACAGGTTATATACAAACTATGTACAAGCTATCCCCAACCCCTATTAACCATTTCCCCTTAACCTTTGACCCTTTAACCACTCGCAAAGCGAGCTCGCCCCCCCATTTTGCATAAAAATGCATGTCTTTTC
Source organism: Bacteroidales bacterium (assembly GCA_031286005.1). Next base: position 695 of record JAITVC010000141.1, on the reverse strand, counting down.
ATTTTTAATTTTTAATTCTTAATTTTTTTTCGTATCTTTGCACCCCCAATTTAAGGGATAACATAAAAATAAACAAAAATTTAACAAAAATGAAAACAGTATCTATGAGCGGTTCGCTTCGTGCGAACGTAGGGAAAAAAGATGCAAAAACCTTGCGCAGCGCAGGTCTCGTGCCTTGCGTTATTTACGGCGGAAAAGAACAAGTTCACTTTTCTACGCCCGAAACTTCGTTTAAACAAATCGTGTTTACACCCGATGTATGTTTTGTTGAAGTGGATTTGAACGGCAAAAAATATTTGACCATTCTGCAAGACATCCAGTATCACAAAGTATCCGACAGCATATTGCACGCCGATTTATTCGAATTGAGCGACGACAAAGAAATCACGTTGCCCGTTCCCGTTGTATACGAAGGCAGTTCACCCGGCGTTCTAAAAGGCGGTAAACTCGTGAAAAGCATCCGCAAAATCAAAGTTAAAGCATTGCCTAAAAATATGCCCGAAACCCTTACCGTTGATTTGAGTAAACTCGATATTGGCGACATGGTTAAAATCGGCGCTATCGAAGCTAAGAATTTCACCATCGTTGACAGTTTAAGCACAACAGTTTGCGCTGTTAAAACAACCCGTAACGTTGTTGAAACGCCTGCTGAAGCAGCGAAGAAGTAATTTGTAGTGAAGTACTTAATCGTCGGT
>JAITVC010000076.1 GCA_031286005.1 Bacteroidales bacterium | reverse complement strand
TTACCTGCTAAAGTTATTTTTCATCAATACCCAAATACGCTCGCTGGCAGAACTCACCAAAAGATATTTTGGAACATGAGGAAATAAAATCGGTTTAAAAAAAAGTTCAATGCAAAAGTCAAAACAATGCACAAACCCCACATCTGCTTTGTTCAATAATAAACAAAACATTCGAATAAAACCACAACTATATTCAAAAATACGTAGCATCTGATTGGGTTTGATTTGTTCGTTTTTTCTTCTTGATGGCACAAAGTTAAGAAAAAAATTTGAATCTACAAAATTTATTCCGTAATTTTTTTTGTAAATCAACACCTTAAGAAAAGCATTAAAAATTTACAAGCCCTTGTACATCAAATATACAAGTACTTGTAACCCTTTTCGTGTTGTACCTTTGCACCACGAATTTAGTAGGGGCATATATCGGCCGTAAACAGTTCTTTCTATATTCGTAAAAAAAAATATGTTTAACTAAAAAACCATAAAAAAATGGCAAATTCAAACAACAGACAATTTGTCAGGCGGAAGAGTCGAAATTCTGGCTTCGGACACTCCCGGAAATGTTACTTTTTTTGAACAAAATCTGTAACGGAGGATCAATATAGGATCATTATAGGATCATTATAGGATCATTATAGGATACTTTCCACGAAAAACGGTGCTAAAAAGCACCGTTTTTTTTTGTCAATGGCGAAATAAATGCTTTATGCTTTTGGTGAAATATCCGCAGGCGATAATTCGAGGGAACAATTGCCGAAGTTGGTTAAATGAACAATCAATTTGCGTTTTCCTTTGTATTGCACTATTTCGCCCGAAAGGCCTTTGAAATGTCCATATTCGATAGTAACAGCGCTTCCAATGGGCAAATGTTCGGGGGTAAATTCAACCGGACGGTTTTCGGCTCTTGAAATGAAATTTTGAAAATTGGTCATTTCTGTTTCGGAAATAATCACAGGTTTGCCGGCGTGTCTCAAAAAACGGGATACACCATTTGTTTCTAAAACGTTAATATGTTGTTGAGCATTTGTTTTTACAAAAACATAACCCGACACGAGAATCATGTCCACCCATTTTTTGCGATCACTCCATTGGCGCAATTGTTTTTGTATGGGCAGGTATACCAAAAAACCTTTTTTTTCAAGTCTTTCCGCAACCTTTTTTTCCGTTCGAGACGAAACATGTATAACATGCCAATGCAATTCCATCCGGCGAAATTACAAAAAAAATTCCAAAAATAAAAATTTACATCGTATAATTACAGATTTTTTTTGTATATTTGCAAGGCAAAGTGTATAAAAGATGTCTAAAAAAATAAATATTAAACAACCTTATCGGCGTGTTCGCATGAATATCAAGCGGCGCGACGACGTCAATTATTAGAATAGTCCATTATAAAAGATAATTAACTGTATTAAAACAATCATTAAAATATTAAAATCATGAATTTACCATTTGCAGAATCTTATAAAATTAAAATGGTGGAGAGTATCCGCCGCAGTACACGTGAAGAACGTGAACAATGGATCAAAGAAGCTAAAAACAACGTGTTTCAATTGAAAGCCGAACAGGTTTACATCGACTTGCTCACCGACTCCGGAACGGGCGCTATGAGCGATAAACAATGGGCTGCTGTGATGACCGGCGACGAGAGTTATGCCGGCGCTCGCTCGTTTTTCACATTGCGGGAAACGATTGCAAAAATTACGGGGTTTGACTTTGTGATTCCTACACACCAAGGCCGTGCCGCCGAAAACGTTTTGTTTTCTTACCTCGTTAAAGCCGGAGATATTGTGCCGGGAAACTCACATTTTGACACCACAAAAGGTCATATTGAATCTCGCAAGGCTATCGCATTGGATTGCACGATTGATGAGGCTAAGGACACTCAGTTGGAAATTCCTTTCAAAGGAAATGTTGACCCGAAGAAATTGGAAAAAGCGTTGGCTGAAAACGCCGATAAAATTCCGTTTATCATTGTAACGGTTACCAACAATACGGCAGGCGGACAACCGGTTTCTATGGAGTGCATGAAAGAAGTGCGCAAAATCGCCGACAAATACAACAAACCTGTGTTGTTCGACTCCGCTCGCTTTGCCGAAAATGCTTACTTTATCAAGGTTCGTGAAAAAGGCTATGAAAACAAAACCATCAAAGAAATTGTGAAAGAAATGTTTTCGTATGCCGATGGAATGACGATGAGCGCTAAAAAAGATGCTATTGTGAACATGGGTGGTTTTATTGCCACACGCAAACAAGAGTGGTATGACGGCGCAAAGAACTTCTGTATTCCTTTCGAGGGCTATTTAACCTATGGCGGAATGGCCGGTAGAGATATGGCTGCTCTTGCTGCCGGTTTGGATGAAGGCACAGAATTTGACTATCTGGAAACCCGTATCAAACAAGTGGAATATTTAGGCCAAAAATTAGACGAGTTTGGCATTCCTTATCAACGTCCGGCGGGCGGACACGCTATCTTTGTGGATGCTACCAAAATTCTGACCAGTGTTCCGAAAGAAGAATTTCCGGCGCAAACATTGACGATTGAATTGTATCTGGAAGCCGGTATTCGTGGTTGTGAAATCGGTTATTTGTTGGCCGACCGTGATCCGATTACACGTGAAAACCGTTTTGGCGGATTGGATTTGCTGCGTTTGGCTATTCCTCGCCGAGTATACACCAATAATCACATGGATGTGATTGCCGTGGCGTTGAAAAATGTATTTGACCGCAGAGAAAGTATCAAACACGGTGTGAAAATTGTGAAAGAAGCGCAATTGATGCGCCACTTCACTGTGGAATTGGAACGCGTAAACTAAGTATATGCAGTCAGAACATTTAAATATTCATGTTGTACAATTCTCTCCGGAATGGGGCGAAATAGATGCAACGTTGGATAAATTAGAAATGATGATCCGAGGGGGCGCCATCCGTGCGCCCCAAGCGGATGATGCGCCGCAATTGATTGTATTGCCGGAAATGTTTTCTACGGGTTTTAAGTTCAGAAGCCATTTGGCAGAAACTATGGAAGGCAAGACCGTGCAATGGATGAAACGCATGGCCGGTTCCTTGAACTCGGCCATCTATGGCAGTGCGCTGATTGGCGAAAACGGCAAAACCTATAACCGAGGAATGTTTGTTTATCCCGATGGCAACATTATTCAGTACGATAAAGCCCACTTGTTTTGTTTGAGCGATGAGCCGCAGCACATCACACCCGGCACAAACGTTGTTACGGCAGAGTACGCAGGTTGGCGTTTGCGATTGAGCATTTGTTATGATTTGCGATTCCCGATATGGAACCGAAACACATTCAAGGACGGAATTTATGATTATGATGTGTACATGAACATCGCCTCTTGGGACGACAGTCGCGCTCATGTTTGGCGAACCTTGTTGCACGCACGTGCTATCGAAAACATGGCTTATACCATAGGCGCAAATCGAGTTGGTGTAGATGGCGACAATTACACCTATCGAGGCGATTCAATGGTAATTGATGCAAAAGGAACCGCTATCGGCATGTCTAATCCAAACGAGGAGCAGATTATCTCCGTTCAACTTAATAAAACGTTATTAACCCAATTTCGACAAAAATTTTGTGTGGCTACCGATTGGGACACTTATGAGATTACGGGGTAGCATAGTATCTCTGGCAATTAGCTTGATCCTTTTAAGCAGTTGTTCAAGTACCAAATATGTGCTTGATGGGGATCTTTTGCTTCAAGAATCCGGAGTGGAATTTGAGAATAGTGATCCGTATCTTTCGAGGAGCGACTTTGTAAACCTCCAAAAACAGCAGCCGAACAATCGCTTGTTGGGTATTCCGTTGCGCTTGAAAATATATAGCTTTGCCAATATTGATAAACAAAACCGCTGGTCGAAGTTTTTGCAAAGAGCCGGCGAGCCTCCTGTGATTTTTGATAGTGCTTATGCCTTACAAACTACCCAAGACATGCGTCAATACCTCGTCAATAAAGGGCATTTTGAGGGAACGGTAAGCTATTCTTGTGATACGTTGAAGAAAAGAACAAAGAAAATCAAGGTTACTTATCATATTCATACCGGCGAAGGCTACCATTATCGCAATGTGTCCCTTGTTGTGAATGATGATAGTCTTGCCAATCATTTCAACGTATGGCCGTCGCGAACATTAATCAAATCCGGCCAGCCCTACGATGTTGAAGTTTTGCGAACGGAGCAATCTCGCATCCAGCGTCGATTGCAGGAACGTGGCTATTATGCTTTTGACCGGAATGCGATTGAGTTTGTGATGGACAGTTCTCTAAATGCCCATTTGATGGACATTACCATGATCGTTAATCCGCCGAAGTTAAACGCTCACAGCGAAATCTACCGCTACGGCGATGTTTATATCTTCCCGGATGAAAAGCCCGGCCAAACAGAAGGATTAACCTTTGACACAACCGCCTATCGTGTTTCGGCATCTCGTGCGGATACGACTACGCAGAACTATTATTTTGTGCACTCCCAACCCTTGCGAATCCGGCCGAGCATTGTGGCTTCCAAACTGCTGATTAGACCGGGCGAACTTTATAGCCTGCGCAGTGTAGACCAAACGTACGAGAACTTACTGAATTTGCAAGTCTACCGCACAACCAACATAACGATGCAACCTAAACCGATTGACTCGAATAATCCGCACTATTTACTCAATACGCTAATTGATTTGAAGCAATCGCCAACCAAAACTTGGGGTGTGGATTTTGAAGTGAGCACAGCTTCGCAGGGCTTGCAAGGAGCAGCCATTAATGGCACGTATCAAAACAAAAATTTGTTTGGCGGTGCGGAAATCTTCAGTTTACGCTTGCGCGGATTGGTTGAGTTGCAATATTTGTTGAATCGTGATATAAGACGGGAAGGCGGATTTGATTTGGTTGATAATATCGACGTCAAATTGGATGCCAGCATTGATTTTCCTCGATTCATCGCACCATTGAGCTTGCGGCGAACGGCACAATTTCAGCCCCGAACGCTGCTTAATTTGGGGGGAAGTTTGCAACACAGGCCGCAATACTACAATCGTGCTATTGCCAACGCATCTCTATCCTATACTTGGCGGCAGCCTCGCCTTTCGCATTCCTTTTTTCCAATCGACCTCAGTTTGGTAAATATTAACTTAAATCCGGTCTATCAAGAAACGATTAACCGACTTTCGCAAAACAACCAACGGCTGCAATATCAGTATAGCGACCACTTCATTTTTGCGGCCAGATACGGCTTTTCATTCAGTGGGCAGCAAAACCGGCCAACCAGTTTCAACGCATTTCGCTTTTCGTTAGAAACATCGGGCAATCTGCTTTCGCTCATCAGTCAAGCCATCAATGCGCAGAAGAATGCCGACAACTTCTACACCTTTTTCAACTTGGCCTATTCGCAATATTTCCGCACAGAACTCGAACTGAAACGGTATTGGAACTTTGAAAACAATCACATTCTCGTTACCCGATTGATGGCGGGCGGTGGATTTGTGTATGGAAATTCAACCGTTCTGCCCTACGAAAAAGGTTTCTTTGCCGGAGGAACCAACAATATCCGTGCTTGGCCGATGAACCAACTGGGGCCGGGAAGCAGCTCCGACTCGCTCATGGTTGAGCGTGTTGGCGATATTGTAGGCGTTGGCAACATCGAATATCGGTTCCCGATTTATAATACCATCAAGGGGGCGGTGTTTATGGATATTGGAAATATTTGGCTGTACAAGGACAACGAATCGTTTCCCGGCGGCCAATTTGCTTGGAACGATGTGTTCAATGATTTGGCAGTGGGCGGTGGAGCCGGACTGCGGTGGGATTTGGGGTTCTTCATCATCCGTTTGGATGCGGCCTTGCCTCTGCGAGACCCCGCAAAACCGGCAGGCGAAAAATGGGTGATTAAAAATGCTCCTCATATAAGGGATTTTGTGCTTAACTTCGGAATTGGGTATCCGTTCTAAACACTATGAAGGAAAAATAATTGATATGAATATTTACAAGTTGATTTTAAAGATATGCGGTTGGAGTGTGGTTGGTATTAAGCCCGAAGAGAACAAATTTGTGTGCATTGTGGCGCCGCATACCAGCTTTTGGGACTTCGTTTGGGGATGGTTGAGCTATCGCTGCATCGGTATTCCGTCAAATTTTTTGATAAAGAAAGAATTTTTCACGTTTCCGATAAAGCGTTTGCTCCTCGGATTGGGCGGCGTTCCCGTCAATCGCCAACAAGCCCGCAACATGGTGCAATATTGTGTCAATTTGTTTAACACCAAAGACCGATTAGCCCTTACCATCACGCCCGAAGGCACTCGCAAATACACCACCAAATGGAAAAAGGGCTTCTACCACATCGCCCGGCAAGCCAATGTGCCTTTATATATCGGATTTATCGATTATCAGAAAAAACAGACCGGACTTTTAACCAAATTTGAAATTACCGGCGACTTTGACGCCGATTTTAGCCACATTCAAGACCTCTTACGCGGCTATGTGGCCAAATATCCCAAGAATTATTCACTAAGTTAGAAGAAACTTCGGCAGGAAAACCCCGATTTTGGAGTTCAGAACATCAAATTCCGAGTTCGGAACACCAAATTCCGAGTTCGGAACACCAAATTCCGAGTTCAGAACACCAAATTCCGAGTTCGGAACACCGATTTCCGAGTTCGGAACGCCGATTTCCGAGTTCAGAACACCAATTTCCGAGTTCAGAACGCCAATTTCCGAGTTCAGAGCACTAAATTCCGAGTTCAGAACACCAAATTCCGAGTTCGGAACACCGATTTCATACTTATAAACATCAAGAGCGGATATAATCCGCCCTTGTGTTCACTAATTTCTATTCATTAAGAACTAAATTTCCTTTTTAGTCCAGTGTTTTGTGGATAAATAGATGAAACTACCGATGCCTAACATCACATAATACACAATTTCGGAGAACCAAACGAGGGAAATGCGCTCGGCGAAATTAAACGCCAGCAGATAGATGGCCACAATATAAAAGGCCACGGCGATGAGTTCGATGCCCATAGCAATATTGGTGTTGCCCGTTGCCGAAACGGCCGAAAAAGCAATGCCCGTGAACCCATAAACGACATTGGCCAAAGCCACAATGTATACGCCGTTCAATCCGATTTGGATGAGCGACATATCAGCTGTGTAGAGCCTCAAAATACTGACGGGGAAGCAGGCCGAAAGGCCGAAAATCAGTATCGTTGTTCCAACGCCAAACACCGTTACGCGCCAAATGATGGGAAACACATAGCGCCGCTGCCCTGCCCCAATGGCGTTGCTCACAATGGTGCTCACGGCGGAGTTATAGGCCCAAACCGGCGTTATTATCAGGATGTAGAAACTCCTCACAATATTGGTTACGGCGAGATTTCGCTCACCCGTTTTCTCAATAATCACAAAGAACAAGAACCCACTGATGAGCGAAACCAAATTTTGCAGCATGGTGTACACCGAGAGGTTAAACGTGTTGCGTGCAATTTGGAGTTGGGGTTTTTTGAAGCGGAACAGGTCGTACTTGTTTAAGTCCACCTTGCGGATAATGATAATCACAAAATAGATAAATCCGGCCACCTCTGCCAACACAGAGGCTAAGGCAGCGCCTTCGAGCCCCATTTTCGGGAAACCGAATTTGCCGAAAATCATCACATAATCCAGCACGAAGTTTGTGCCTGCTATCACGAAAGCTCCGATGCCGATGTATTTCGTGAATTGAATGCCAACAAAAAACGACCGCATCATCACGCATCCCAGCGAGAAAAACAGGGTAAACACTCGGATGTTGAAGAACCGCAGCGTGGCTTCGGTGATGGCTTCCGAAGAAATCACAAAACTCAATACCGGTTTGGCAAACATAAATGCCAGAATAATGGTGATAGCTGAAAAGAGCCACACGAAATACAAACTATTTTCCACAATGGCGCCGATGGGCTTGTAATTTTCTTCGCCGTTGCGCCTCGAAACAAGGATTTGCGTTCCCACACCAAAGCCCATTCCCACCACAAAGAGGATGATGTAAAACGTTCCGGCCATTGCCGAAGCGGCCAGTTCTAATTCGCCAACATGACCGAGAAACATCGTGTCAATAGCGCCAACAACATTTTCGGCAATCAAACCAATCATCAGTGGCCAAGCAATTTGCCAAATTTGTTTATAAGAAGGTAGGGATTTCATGGGTGCAAAGGTACGAAAAATAAATGAAACGGCAATTGTGATTAATGAATGCTTCGACTCTGTTCAGCGACCAAAACCCGGTGGCTGAGCGGAGTCGAAGCCACTCTTAACTAATAACTATTCACTATTTACTGTGTATTTACCATAGTTTTTTTGTCCTTTAATTTATAAAAGGGTTTATTTGTTAATTTGCGTTGCATTACCCGGTCGCTAAGCGGAACCGAAGCGACCGAATAACGCTTTTAAATGTTGTGTCAATTATTAACTACATATACGATTTGAAAGTGCCATCAGGATTTTTGTCCTTTAATTTGGCTTCTATATATTCGCATAAGCGTTGCAAATCTTCTTTCTCGCCCATAGGATTGTAAATAACAGCACGCCCGGTTTCATCGAAGGCCACAATATATATTTTCCCATAAAATGAAAAAATACTATAACCTGCTTCTCTCACGTGTTCTGGAAGACGTTCTTGAACTTCTCGCCATCCTGGAATCCTCACTCTTGCTCCCCAAAGATCTCTACTAACATCTTTTTCAATATTCAGCAATTGATATTCGCCGATGCTATCTTTATGGCTTAAAGCAAACGTCATATTGGTTTGTGCAGGTTTAAGGTTTTTTAACAAATTTCCTGGCGTTGTTTTTTCTAAAAATGCCGCTTCGTCAAGATGCAAACACGGCACTGACTTAATATCGTACAAGCCAAGTTCCGTGTAAATTTTTGTCGGATGTGGACGTCCGGCATCAAGTTGAGGCATTTGCTTCATTTGCGTATAAGGATACGCTACTTCGCGGAGTGCAAAGACTTCGATTTCGCTCAAATATTTAGTATCAAACGAAACAACATTGGCATATTTTTTAGCCTTCTCAATATACGCTGCAGGAAGACTTGTTGAGGAAGTATCCGCTTTTTCAACCGGTGTACATGCCACAGTAATTGGCAATAAACATGCTAAATAAAGGATTTTTTTCATGGTTTTGTTTTTTTTTATTTTTACTATCTTTTTTGAGTTAGTGTTTGGTTGAGGTTAAACGAAGGTATATGTAGAATAGATTTGATTACTATAGTTATACGTATAATAAGCGTAAGCATACCCTGGCCAAGGATCGTTCCCTGTAACAGTGTAGCCAACTTGGCTGACATTTATCTCTGTGGCAACGTATGCATGTCCTATCATCTCATCAACTACGATACAAGGTAGTTTATATGTACTACCATAGTAGTCATCGTCAGGAAACGAGAATAGCAGTCCCCCAGGATACTTTATAACATACCTTTGTAGAAAACTTGTAGCTTCAGTTGTAAGAACACCTTTTTCACAAGCATAAGGAAGAGGATAAAGAGGATTCCAGCGATCACAACAGCCATCTGAATATAGCCCACCATATTCAGAAGCTAAATGGCATTGGGACAAGTGTGGCGTATACAACATCTGCATGCTTGTAAAAAAGCACCATGCAGGATGTTCTTGTTTATAATTAGGAACAAGAGTGGTAGTATAGTAATATGAAGCAGATTTTCCTGTTTGCACAAAGGTCGTAACCATAAAAATGGTTAATAATATTTTTATTGTTTTCATAATTTTGAATTTTTATTGTTAATTTGTTTAGATGTTTAATCGGTTAGTTGCAGTCCCTTCGCTATCGCTAAGGATGACTACTTGGGGGGGGTATTACGGATCATCTAAACTTGTGCTAAGTGATGTTTTTTGATTAAGACTGTTTCGGATATAAGAAATCCTCAAATTTTTCTTTCGGCATGTCTTGGAAATTGTTGAGGAAATATGTATATTACGCGCGCGCGTTTTTCTACTATTATTATACGTCTGCTCATACAGAGAGAGAGAGAGAGAGAGAGAGAGAGAGAGAGTAACAAAATATTCGAGAAATCCAAATTTTTGGACCACTTTTTTCGCACTATATTGAAAATAGTTTTGGGCATTTGAGAGTGTTTGATTTGCAAATATACAAAAAGTTTTCTAACTGCGCAAATTTTTTTATTTGCCAACTAATCACTTTTCATTAATCACTATTTTTTTTGTATCTTTGCATCCATGAAAAAAATATCGAATTTAATTATCGGTTGGATTCGTCAAGGTATCAAGACGAGTTTCTACATGTTTCGCTTCATGATTCCCATTACCATTTTGGTAAAAATCTTGCAGGAAACCGGACTGATTGTCTATATTGGCGATGCGCTTGCGCCGTTGATGAAACTCATGGGCTTGCCCGGCGAAATGGGGTTGGTGTGGGCGTCCACAATGATTGCGAACATCTACGGCGGATTGATTGCTTATTTTCAAATTGCATCACACATCGAACCGCTCACGGTGGCGCAGGTTACAACTCTAACCACGATTATTCTGATTGCGCACACCTTCCCGATAGAACTTACTGTAACCAAGAAGGCGGGATTGAAGTTTCTGCCTGCATTCGTATTGCGTTTCGGGTTTGGGTTGATAGCCGGTATTATTGTATTTTGGGTATATCATCTTTTGGGTGTTCTGCAAGGCGTTCCGGAGGTGGCCAACACGCTGTTTGTGGCTCCCGAAAAACCGTCGCTCTTGCAATGGGGGCTGAACGAACTGAAAAACTACGCCTTTATTTTGATTTGGGTTACCTCGTTAATCATCGTTTTGGATATTCTCAAACGCATTGGTGTGATTGATAAAATCAACAGCTGGCTGGAGCCCGTTTTGCGACTGTTGGGCATCCACAAAGATGTAATCCCCATCACGGTTGTGGGCATGACGTTGGGTTTGGCCTATGGTGGTGGCTTAATCATCAACAGCGTGAATCAAGGCGAACTCAAAAAGCGCGACGTCGTCTACGCCTTAGTCTTGATGTCGCTTTGCCACAGTATGATAGAAGATTCGCTCCTCATGATGTCCATCGGCGGGCACTACACCGGTGTGTTTATCTTCCGCATTTGCTTTGCGCTAATGATAACCTACATTTTTGTGCGCATTACCTCTAAATGGAGTGAGAAAAAGATGTCGAAGTGGTTTTATGCTAAGAATTAGACGAACTTTGCCAGCGCCTCAAAAAAAGTTTGGCTTTTTTAATTCTTAATGAATCTTAAACCGTACCGCCGGATATTTTTCAAAAAGTCCGTCTAAAAAGGGTTTGGTTTGCACGCGTAGGGTGCGTGAGGGCATATTAAGCACGCATTGGTATTCTTCGTCGACAATTTGAAGTTCTAATTCAGATGAACCGCGGTTTAAACCGGCCAATGTTTTGAGCGTATCGGTAAAAATGGTTGTAACGTCTTCGGTGTTCACGGTTAAGTATAGAGTTTTCGTGCGTTGATCCATCAAAGTTTCGAGCAAACTGATTTTTCTAATCTTTAACTCAAAGGTTTCTTCGATGGTTTTGCCTTCGGCTTCGGCTTTCTGTATCTCTTCGCGACGCACAAACCGTTTTTCGGCTTTGGCCTCTACAAATACAAACGAATACGGGATTAAATCGTTGCGGAAATTGACATAATCTTGCGCAAAAAGTGTGAAATCTATCGACTCATCGTAGTCTTGAAACGTTACACGGCCATAATTTGTGCCCTTTTTCGACACCAAATGTTCAGCGCCGGTAATCATGGCAATAAACTTCAAATCTTTATTCTGTAAAACTTTTAAGTCGCCTTTCAAATCCGAAATCTTACAGTTGGCAAACAACTTTTGCTCCATTTTATAATCGTCGAGCGGATGTCCGGAAATGAAGAATCCGGTTACTTCCTTTTCATTTTGAAGTTCGACGATTTTAGGCCACGGCTCGCAATACGGAATTTGCGGGTCGGCCACTTCGATGCCGCCGGCATCATCGCCAAAGAGCGAAATCTGTGCTGCGTTTTTGTTGGTTTGATATTTATTGGCGAAGCTAACCAAATGATCCAAAAATATGGTTTCGTCTGGATTCTGGAAGAAGAATTGAGCACGATGAATGTTTTTGAAACTGTCGAAAGCGCCTGCTTTAGCAAGCCCTTCAAAGCATCGCTTGTTAAATTTCCGCAAATCAATGCGTTTGGCAAAATCGAAAATAGAGGTGTACAATCCATTCGCATTACGTTCTTCTATCAGCGCTTCAACGGCATTTCCGCCAACGCCTTTGATGGCCGCCAATCCGAAACGGATAGCACCTGCGGCATTTACCGTGAAATCGGCTTGACTTTCGTTCACATCCGGACTTAGCAATGGGATTTTCATCCGCTTGCACTCGTCCATCAAAAAACCGATTTTACTGATATTGCTGAGGTCGTTGGTAAGCGAAGCTGCCATAAATTCGGCCGGATAATGGGCTTTCAAATAGGCTGTTTGGTAAGCGATGTAAGCGTAGCAGGTGGCATGTGATTTGTTGAAGGCGTAGGATGCAAACGCTTCCCAATCTTTCCAGATTTTCTGACAAATTTTTTCATCATGTCCGTTGGCTCTGCAACCTTCCGTGAATTTGGACGACATTTTTTCCAACACCGTAATCTGTTTTTTACCCATTGCTTTACGCAAGGTGTCGGCATCGCCTTTTGTAAAATTCGCCAATTTCTGCGAAAGCAACATGACCTGTTCTTGATACACTGTGATGCCGTAAGTCTCTTCCAGAAACTCGTCCATGCCCGGCAAATCGTAGGAAATTGGCTCTTGTCCGTGTTTACGTTTAACGAACGAAGGAATATAATCCATCGGTCCCGGACGATACAACGCATTCATCGCAATCAAATCCTCGAAACGGTTTGGCTTGAGCGCCATCAACCATTTGCGCATACCGGGCGACTCAAACTGGAAGATAGAAGCGGTTTCACCGTTGGCAAACAGTTCATACGTGAGTTTATCGTCGAGCGGAAGGGCTTCGATATCCAAGTCGATATTGTGGCGAAGTTTGATGTTTTTTAAGCAATTCTTGATGATGTTAAGGGTGCTCAAACCTAAGAAGTCCATTTTCAGCAAACCTGCATCTTCAACGAGTTTTCCTTCAAATTGCACTACCGGCATATCCGTACCTTTGGCGATACTCACCGGTACGACATCCATCAAATCTTCCGGCGAAATAATCATACCGCAAGCATGAACGCCGGTGTTGCGAATGGAGCCTTCCAATTCAACGGCATATTTCAGCGTTTTGCGGATAATTTCGTTCGGACTGTCTTTTTCTTTGGCCAAGTCAGCACTTTCCTTAAAAGCCGTATCCAGCGTTGTTCCGGGCTTTTCGGGCACTAAATTCGACAACCGGTTGGATTCGTTCAACGGCAGATCGAACACACGGGCCACGTCTTTGATGGAGTTTTTGGCGGCCATCGTGCCCAACGTTACAATTTGCGCCACACGGTCAACACCATATTTATCCACGACATATTGAATCACTTTCTCACGGCCTTCATCGTCGAAATCAATATCCATATCCGGCATCGAAATACGGTCAGGATTCAAGAAACGCTCAAACAGCAAATTGTATTGGATAGGGTCAACATTAGTGATTTTTATGGCGTAAGTGATGGCTGATCCTGCTGCGGAGCCTCGTCCCGGTCCAACCAAAACGCCCATTTCGCGAGCCTTTTGGATGAAATCCCACACAATCAAAAAATAACCGGGGAATCCCATTTTCTCAACTGTATCCAATTCAAAAGCCAACCGTTCTAAAATAGCTTCGGGAATAGGATCGCCCCAACGCTCCTTAGCCCCATCCATCGTCAGTTTCCGCAAATAATCCATTTCGGAATTAATTCCTTCCGGCAACGGGAATTTCGGCAAAATAATCTCACGTTTGATTTCAAAGATTTCAACCTTATTAACAATTTCCTGTGTGTTGGCAAGCGCTTCGGCATACTCCGGAAACAAGGCCGACATTTCGGCCTCTGATTTTAAAAACTCTTCGCCGGAATAGGCCATTTGGTTTTGTTCGCCGAATTTCTTGCCGGTATTCAAACAAACCAAAATTTGATGTGCCGTGAAATCGGATTTATTCACAAAATGCACATCATTGGTTGCAATCAATTTGATATTGTATTTTTTGGAAAGCTCTGCCAACAGCGGATTTACACGTTTTTGATCCTCCAACCCGTGATTTTGCAATTCCAAATAAAAATCATCTCCGAAAATATCGTGATAATCTTGCACGGCTTTTTCAGCACGCTCGTGCATATCGGCATTCAGCA
Source organism: Bacteroidales bacterium (assembly GCA_031286005.1). Next base: position 5,640 of record JAITVC010000076.1, on the reverse strand, counting down.
ATCGTGGGATTTCGCCACCCAAGCAAGCCGACGCACAAATCAAACCTTCGCTGTATTTGCGCAAAACCTCCTTGTCAATTCGCGGTCGATAATAAAAACCTTCCTTATAGCCAATGGAACATAATCTACATAAATTCTGATACCCTTGTGCATTTTTGGCCAATAAAATCAAGTGATACGAGCTATTTTCCTCTGCACTCTTTTTTTCCAAACGGTTGTTCGTTACATAAAACTCACATCCGATAATCGGTTTAACGCCTATTTTTTTGGCTTGCGAATGGAAATCAAACACACCAAACATTGAGCCATGATCGGTAATAGCCAATGCTTCCATATCAAGTTCTTTAGCCTTATTCAAAAGAGCTTTTACATCGGCTTGACCGTCGAGAATGGAGTATTGAGTATGTACGTGTAAATGGGCGAACATAAGGTAAATGGTTAATGAAAAATCTGCGATTTTTCTGGTTAAAGGGTAAAACGGTTAATGATGAGATTTAACCCATTAACTTTTTTACCCTTTTGCCACTCGTTAAATAGTAAGAATATCCTTTTCTTTTGCTGCCAGCACTTGATCCGCTTTTTCGATAAATTTATTGGTCAGGTCCTGCATATCTTTTTCGAGTTGCTTGCTTTCGTCTTCGGAAAGACCTGCTTTTTCGAGCTTTTTGGCGTCCTCATTACCTTCACGACGGATGTTGCGAATCGCCACTTTAGCGTGTTCGGCCTCTTCTTTGGCTTTTTTCACGAGGTCTTTACGGCGTTCTTCTGTCAGCGGCGGAATGTTGATGCGAACAATATCGCCCGTGTTTTGTGGCGTAAATCCCAAATTGGAATTAACAATCGTTTTTTCGATTTCTTTCAACATGGTTTTTTCCCAAGGCTGAATATTAATCGTTCTTGGGTCTGGCGTATTGATGTTGGCCACTTGTTCTATTGGCGTAGGTGTGCCGTAATAATCCACCAAAAGACCTTGTAACATTTGCGGCGAGGCTTTGCCTGCACGCACTTTAGTGAGTTCTTTTTCTAAATGCTCAATAGCATTTTCCATTTGTGTTTTGTGCTTATCGATGCACGCTTTGGTTTCCGGGGTCATAATATGATGTTTAACTGTTTAATCGTTTATCTATTAATTTGGCTTACTTTTGCACTATGCAAAGATAACAATTTTTTTTGAGATTAACTAATTATTTTTACCGACACTTCGGAATGAGATTATCGAACTATCGTTCCAATATCTTCGCCAATAACCACTTTTAGGAGATTTCCTGCGGTATTCATGTCAAAGACATATATCGGCATGTCGTTTTCTTTGCAAAGTGTGAATGCTGTTAAATCCATAATGGAAAGGCCTTTTTGATAGGCTTCATCAAATGTTAAGGTTTGATATTTGATGGCTTTCAGGTCTTTTTCGGGATCTGCGGTATAGACACCATCCACTCGTGTGCCTTTGAGCAAAATATCGGCTTCAATTTCAATCGCACGCAGGGCAGCGCCTGTATCCGTAGTGAAAAACGGATTACCTGTGCCTGCTGCCATAATCACGACTTTGCCATTTTGCAAATCTTTATTTGCACGAGAACGAGACATCTTTTTTGCAATCGGATCAACTGCAAGGCCGGATAGAAGTTGCGTCGGCACGCCTTGTTTTTCCAATTCGGCTTGCAAAGCCATGCTGTTAATCAGTGTGGCCATCATCCCCATGTAATCGCCTTGCACACGATCCATACCTTTTGCAGCACCTTGCAGTCCACGAAAAATATTACCGCCGCCAATGACAATTCCCACTTGGCAACCGGCCTTGTGAACGGTTTTAATTTCCGCTGCATATTGGGTTAACATTTTCGGGTCAAGTCCGTAATCTAATTCGCCCATAAGCGATTCGCCACTGAGTTTTAGGAGGATTTTTTGGTATTTCATTGGAAAAATATTTTTTGCAAAGGTACGAAATAAATTACGAATTACGAAATTAATACTTCCTATACGCATTGGGCAGATGCTTAATTTGAGGGGTTTCGTTTTCTATTATTATTGAAACGATGTCGAATCGTGCGTCTTTGGGGGAGCGGGTTTTGAGCATGTAGGCATTCGCGGCACGAATGATTTTTTGCTGTTTTTCGCGTGTTACGGAAACTTCCGGCTCGCCAAAAACGACATGTGAACGTGTTTTGACTTCCACAAAAATCATGTAAATGTCGTTGCTTACAATTAAGTCGACTTCATGGTGGTGCCATCGCCAATTTTCTTCCACCAAGGTGTAGCCGTTTACCAACAAGTAGTTCTTGGCGAATTGTTCGCCTTGCTTGCCTAAATCTAAATTATGGGACACAGGATTTAAAACGGAAGGTCGTCCGCAGGCGGGTCGAATGTTGGTTGTAAATCTACGGATTCGGGCGTTGTTTGTGGAACAACGGGTGTTTGTGGAGTGTCTCCTTCGGCTCTTTTAGCGCCTAACATGGTCATGGTGCTGCCTTCTATTTCGGTTACATACACTTTGCGGCCTTCGCTGTTGTCGTATGAGCGTGTGCGAATGCTGCCTTCCAAATAAATGGTTTGACCTTTTTTCAGATACTGAGCTGCAACATCGGCCAAGCCTCTATACAGAACGATGTTGTGCCATTCGGTGCGGTCTACACGTGCACCTTCTTTGTTTTTGAACGACTCGGTGGTTGCCAACGAAAATGACACTTTTTTGTTGCCGTTTTCAAATGTGAAAACTTCCGGATCTTTGCCTAAGTTTCCAATTAAGATAACTTTGTTAATTCCTGCCATGATGACTTTGATTTTTTTGTTTATAAATTATTTTTGCATTCACTATATATAACGCTCGAATGTTGATTTTCGTATATTTTTTAAGTTAAAGTTTTTTAACATTTGACGTTTTTTTATCAACAATTTTTGTAGAAAGATGATTTTCAGACATGAATTTGTTAATAGGTTTGGGCATTGCATAGCTAAAAATCTCTGAAATCGGGATTTTCTGTGCGGTTGATTTTAACATTTCGGGTAATGTTTCAACCTTCCAAAAAGAAATCTGCAAATGCTGATGTGACAGTAAATGTTCGGAATAACTCAATAATTGACGTTTTTTAAACGTCTTTGCGAGTATTTCGTCTGCTTCCGGAAAATCGTATAAGTGCTGCCAAATGTCGCGGTTCGTGCGTTTTTTAATCCACAAAAAATCGTTTTCAACACAAATCAAATAATCCAAACGCCTTGATTTTACAGCAGTTTTATTTTTTTTTAGCGGCAGAGTGTCGATGGTTTGATGGCGCAACGCATAGCAATCAGATTGAAACGGACATGTTTCACACAGCGGTTGACGCGGTTTGCAGTGGATTGCACCAAATTCCATGATGGCTTGATTGAACTCGCCCGGATGTTTTTTATTGATAAGTCGATTTAAAATTTGCATGATTTCCGCTTTGCCGGCCGGTGTATCCACAGGCGTAACAACGCCAAACATTCGTGAAATTACCCGTGCGACATTTCCATCCAAAACCGGATAACACAAATTGAACGCAAACGAAGTAATGGCCGCGGCCGTATAGTCGCCAATGCCCGGCAAATCGCGGATTTCGTCATAATGGTTAGGGAAGATACCGCCGTATATTTCGCTCACAATTTTTGCAGTTTTGTGCAAATTCCTTGCACGAGAATAATAGCCCAACCCTTGCCAAAGTTTCAAAACCTCATCTTCGGGAGCATTGGCCAAATCGGTTATTTTGGGATATTTTGAAGTGAAATTCAGATAATATGGAAGCCCTTGAATAACCTGTGTTTGTTGCAAAATAATCTCAGAAAGCCAAATAAAATATGGATTTCCGGTCTTTCTCCATGGCAAGTCTCTTTTGTTTTGCGAAAACCATTCGGCTAATAATTTTTCCATTGGTACGATTCAAATAAGTTTACAAAAGTAGTGAAAATTTCTGAAATTCGGGGTAAATTTTATTCTAATTTTATATTCTGAGAGATATGATGAAATAGTGATGAGTTATGAATTATTTCTGGATATAACGTGGATATACCCTGTACATACTCTGTACATAACCAGTACATACAAAATACATAACAAATATACTACAAATAGACTATAAATAGACAACAAATAGACTACAAGTATATAACAACTTTCAATTTTAATATTGTAAAACGTTCGTAATTTGTGAATTGATGTTTCTTTGTTTTTTTAGCGTGTTGAATATTATGCAATTAATCATATTTCCCATGTTAATTTGTATCAACAAAGTCTAAAAAACGGCTGAAAAACAGATTTTTCAACAAAAATTTTGCAATTCAAAAAAAAATCCGTATCTTTGCACTCCTTTATCAAAGGAAAATTGTAAAACCTTAAAAATAAAAGACTATGACAAAAGCAGAACTTGTATCAGAAATTGCTCGTCGCACAGGAGTTGAAAAAGTAACAGTTTTAAACACTGTTGAAACCTTGATGGACGTGATGAAAGACACCATGAGCAAAGGTGAAAATGTTTATCTTCGTGGATTTGGTAGCTTCATTTTGAAACGTCGTGCAGAAAAAATCGGACGTAATATCACAAAAAATACGTCTCTTAAAATTCCAGCACACTACATTCCCGCATTCAAACCGGCTAAGCCGTTTGCTAATGAAGTTAAAAACAAAGTAAAAGCCTAATTTATGCCCAGCGGAAAAAAACGTAAACGCCATAAAATGGCTACGCACAAACGCAAAAAACGTTTGCGCAAGAATCGTCATAAGAAGAAATAAGACGTAAGGGCAAGGGTTTCTTGCCCTTATGCAATTTTGTTTAACGAAGACGGATAAATCCTCTTCAACAATGTTTCTCGAGGTGTTTTACACGAATGTAAAACATTATAACATTGAATAAAGAATTAATTATCAACTCAACCTCCAATGAAGTCGTTATTGCTCTATTGGAGGATAAATTATTAGTTGAACTCCACCGTGAAAAGCACGATAGCAAATATGCTGTCGGTGATATTTATTTAGGCCGCATCCGGAAAATTATGCTCGGCCTAAATGCTGTATTTGTGGATATAGGCTCGGAAAAAGATGCTTTTTTGCACCATTTAGACATGGGGCCACAAATCAAAGCTGTTCAGAAATATACGGATTTCGCAGTATCCGGTCGTGAAGAGGTTCAGAATATTTCCAATTGGAAACTTTCGGGCGATATGGACAAAAGCGATCGCACTGCTTCGTTTTTGAAACAAGGGCAACCACTTTTGGTTCAAGTTTCCAAAGAGGCTATCTCGACCAAAGGTCCACGTGTGTGCAGCGAAATATCCTTTGCCGGACGTTATTTGGTCTTGATTCCGTTTTCAAACAAGATTTCGGTGTCGTCTAAAATCAAATCTGCCGAAGAGCGAAATCGTTTAAAATACACCATTCAAAGTATTTTGCCTAAGAATTTTGGCGTGATTATCCGCACGGTTGCCGAAGGTAAATCGGTTGTTGATTTAGATAGCGATTTGAAACATTTATTATCGAAATGGGATAGCCTTGCATCACAACTCCTAAATGCCAAACCGCCGAAATTGCTGCTGAACGAGCAGGCTAAAACCATGAAGATTTTGCGTGATTTACTGAACAATGATTTCAATAGCATTGTGGTGGATGACGAAATTTTGTATCAAGAGATT
>JAITVC010000048.1 GCA_031286005.1 Bacteroidales bacterium | reverse complement strand
ACCAATGCTTTGAACAAATCAAACAATTGGTTAGTTACATTCCGTTCAACAACACGAAAAAAGCCGATCCTGCTCCGGTAAAAAGTCCAAAAACAAAAGAATATAAAGTAGAGAACTTCTTTCCGGCCGAACCGAAAAAGCCTTATGATGTACGAAACATCATCAAATCGGTGGCCGACAATTCGGAGTTCCTCGAAGTTCAAGAATTATTTGCATCCAATATTGTAATCGGATTTGGCCGTATCGAAGGACAAACCGTGGGCTTTGTAGCCAATCAACCGCTTTGCATGGCTGGTGTTTTGGATGTGGACAGTTCGGATAAAGCGGCTCGTTTTATTCGCTATTGCGATGCTTTCAATATTCCTTTGGTTACTTTGGTTGACCTTCCGGGATATTTGCCGGGTATTGACCAAGAGTATGCCGGTGTGATTCGCCATGGAGCGAAAATTCTTTACGCTTACTCGGAAGCAACCGTTCCGAAAATTACAATTATTTTGCGCAAAGCATACGGTGGCGGATATATCGCCATGTGCTCAAACCACCTCAAAGCCGACTTTGTATTCGCTTGGCCAACGGCTGAAATCGCAGTTATGGGACCGGAAGGCGCAGCAAACATTATTTTCCGTAGTGAAATTATGGCGGCTGATAATCCCGAAGAAATGCGTCAGAAAAAAATTGCCGAATATCGCGAACGTTTTGCTAACCCTTACGTTGCTGCGGCTTACGGCTACATTGATGCCGTGATTAAACCGGAAGAAACACGCAGTTCTATCATTCATGCTTTGAATATATCCAAAAATAAAGTGGAAGTTCCACCAATGAAAAAACATGGTATTCCACCATTTTAAAATTCAAAAATACTATTAACATCATGAGCAAAACTGAAACTACAAATAAAACTACTATACAACCCGAACCTATTCAGCGCTATGTTATGCGCAAGGTTTTTACGGCTGTAAATGCCAACCATATCACGGCTTTCATGCCCGGAACGGTAGGCCAAATCTTTGTCAAGAAAGGCGAAAAAGTGAGTAAGGGACAAAATTTAGTCATCCTGCACTGCATGAAGATGGACAACGAACTGCTTGCACCGTTTGATGCCAAAGTGAAATCCATCAACGTGAAAACAGGCGAGAATGTAGTTAAGAATCACGTGTTGGTTGAACTCGAATAAGGTTTACAGCGCACCATCATCACCGAAACTATAATAATCGTTTCCGCTTAAAATAATGTGGTCGATAACCCGCAAGTCTAATATTTTAGCGGCAGATTGGATTTTTTGTGTCAGCAGCAAATCGCTGTTGCTTGGCTGGGTGTTTCCGGACGGATGATTATGCCCTAACACTAAGCCAATCGCCCGATGGGCGATGGCTGCCTGCATGATTTTCTTCACATCAACGGATACCTGAGAGATACCGCCCTCGCAAATGCGTTGTTTAGCGATTAAATGTCCCGGTGCATTGAGATAAAGTACCCAAAATTCTTCGTGGTTTAAATCACAAAGGTCTTTGAAGAAGATTTCAAATGCCGAACGGCTATCTTGTATTCGCGGCCGTTCCGAAGCTCTGGATTCATGCCGCCGTCGTCCGATTTCAAGCGTTGCCAAAATCGTTACGGCTTTGGCTGGGCCAATACCTTTGAATTGTTTGGTAAGCTGTGTAAAGTTGGTCTTTGAAAGTTCTAAAAAATTATGGTCGCACGTTGCCAAAATGTTTTTTGCCAAACCTAAGGCTGAATGTTCTTTATTACCGTTGTTGATGATAATGGCCAACAGTTCGGCATTGCTTAACGTTGCAGCACCGTGTTTCATCAGTTTTTCACGTGGGCGCTCATCATCCGGCCAATATTTTATTGGGGTAGGGTTACTTTCGATAGATGTTATATTCATTTTTCATTTTTCATTTTTCGCTACTCACTAATAACTATTCACTATATATAACGCACAACTATCAATTTTCGTATACGATTTATGTTAAAAAGTGTTAAAATGTTAGTAAATTTCCTGTTTTGTTAATAAGTTTACTCAATAAAAAAGTGGGAGTGCGGAAACCGCACCCCCACAGTCGAGACATAACAAACCCAAATCTCGACCAAGATCGTTATACACCAAGTGAGATACCGAACGAATATTGTGAAAGTTCGGGACCACGATTGCTCAAGAACATATCCGTTAAAGCGTATGTGGCGAATGCGCTGAAATTTCTGTAACCAATGCGCACTTCGGCATCTGCACGGAACGGGCTGAGGTAAAAATCATTCTTACCTTTGGTGCGTTTTTTGCCGCCGTCTACCAAATCGTAAACTTGTTTTGCACTCGAACCGATTCTTACATTGCCTACAACACCCGCTGATACATGGAACCCTTTCTTTTTTTGGAAAATCAAGAAAACCGGAACTTTCAACGAGGATATTTGCAGTTTGCTTTTTTGGAAATTCTCACGTGGCTCTGCTCCTACATACGGTGCGGCCATAAATTCTTCAACTTGTGTTGTTGGATTAATTGCTGTTATCGGAACAGTAGATTTATCATAAAATTTATAAATATTCCAACCCACACCAAGTCCTACGCCTAAACCGAATGTGTTGCGTCCACGCCCTGCAATACGAAATCCGTAATCAAGTACATTCAAGTTGAAGACCAAAGAAGTGTTTTGCGAAAGTTCCATTCCTTCATAGCCTGCGGGTAGTGAATTTTGAAACGGGTCTTGTCCATAGCCGTTGAAACCAAAGTCTACGACAGAGTAAGCCGGATCAAATATAAACGATGGCTTTTTATTCTTTTTAACGACAATGGTATGAACATCGACATTTGGATTTTGCTTTTTTGCTTCTTTGACTTGCTCCATAGCCTGTTGGCGAGCTTTGTCGGCTTGCTCGCGAGCCTCTTTGGCCTGTTGCCGTGCTTTTTCTGCTTGTTGGCGAGCTTTTTCAATCTCCCGTTCCTTTTGCTCCTTTTTAATCGTAACTTGCGCTTCATTAATTGTAACTTGCGTTTCATCCATGCCCGCAGAGATTTCTTCTCCTAATTTAGACAACTCTTGACTTAATTCTTCTTCAAGCACCGCCCATTCGTCTGCTAATTCTCTGGCTAATTCGGCCATCTCTTGGGCAAGTTCGTTCCAATCTTCTTCAAACTCTTGGTCGTTAAATGTAGTTGTGACATTGTAGGTGTATTGGTATCCATTCGTATCAATCTTGGTGCGGGTAACCGATGCTGCGCCACTTCGCGATACAGAGCTTTCCGCATCGGGATTGAGTTGGAGATTGCTTGCTCCGGAAGCCGTTCCCGTTACTTGTTTGGTGTTCATTTTTATTGAGGAAGCCCCTGAGCTCTCAACTTCTGCTGCATCAGCTTGCAAGTTAGACGCATTAATATGAGATGCGCCGGAACATTCGGCTTCAAATCTTCGGGCTGTTCCCGACAAAATTAATTGTGAAGCGCCACTTAAATCTGCATTGAGAAGGTCATAATTTAGGTTGAGTTTGACACTGCTTGCGCCCGACATTTCAAGGTCTAAATGTTGTCCTGAGAGTTGCAAATTTTCAGGCATCTTTATAGAAACAGAACCCGATAAATCCAAACTTTCGAGAGAACTGAAATAGATGGTCAATTGTTCGTGAGTTTTCTTGTCCTTTCGGTTTTTATACTCCGATGTGCCGGATATTTCCAAATCCCCGTTGTCGTTTTCAATTCTAATGTTGGGATTTTCGGATATGGCATGTCGAGAGTCCGATTGAATGAGTGTTACAATGAAATCATCTTCAATTTCAATTTTTGTAAATGCATCTAAGTTCACAATGGTTTCGGTTGTGTCTTGAGCGTTCAGAATGCCGCTGAACAAAGCTACTGCAAGGCTGAATAAGAATAAACGTTTCATAGTTGTATATTTTTTGATATTTTGATGATATGACGAGCAGCTATTATTTCCGTTTCACAGATGATGCTCCACTTGTTTTAATAGAACACTCAACGGCTTTAACTTTCACATCACTTGCTCCCGAAGCTTTTCCGGTTACTTTTTGACTCATAATATTGGCCTCTGAAGCACCGAAGATATGAATATCGGTTTCCTGAACATTCAAATTTTCTGCATCTAATTCTGATGCGCCTGAAAGTTCAAGTATATGATTTTTTACAGTTCCAAACAAATCAAGTTCTGATGCTCCACTCAATCGGGTTTCAAGTTTGTCTGCGGTTATATGAAGTTTAGCTTCGCTTGCACCGGAAAGTTTAACATTAAATTGAGATGCTGTAATTTCTTTTTCGGATTTAGCTTCTGATGCACCCGACAAACTTAATGATTTCAAATCTTTGAAATAAATTACAATAGGTTCTTTTTGCCGTTTATTCTGATTGTTTAAGTTTCGGTTTGTTCTCTTTATGAAAGATTCCGGAAAAGCAAGTTTTAATGTCCCGGCTTTTACGGTATACATATCGGTAGTTTTCAAACCTTCGAGCCAACTTAAATCGCTTGGGAATACAATTTCATAATGATCCGAAGGAACTAATTTTACTTCTATAGCATGGCGAACACTGATGTTTTGGAAATCGGCTGTCGCCATACTATTTTGGGCTGTCAAGAAGCCCACGCTTAACATACATGTAGCAATAATTGCAAATAAACGTTTCATAATAATTTTGTTTTAAGTGATTAATGATTAAATTTTACTGCTTTTAATCATAAGACGAATAGGGTGGGCAAAAAGTTACAGGGTTGATAAATTTTTTATCGCATGGGGATGTCTCGACGGCGCTCGACATGACGTTAGCGTTGTGCAAAATATTGAATGGTTTTTTGCGCCAACTCGGATTGCTCCACAAACATATCCACATCGTTTTTACGTTCGTAAAAAATTCGGGAAGCCGTGTGAATAACCGAGCGCATCGGGTCAAAGAACGAATGCCCGGCCACGGCGTCCAGTCGACTCAAATGGGAGGAGGTTTCGTCCAATTCGATTATTTCGGGAAATAAGGTCTCTGTTTTTTCAGCTAAAAGCCGTTCGTTTGGAACAGACATGCTGATAGGCGTGATGGCGGCGAGGAAGTCGGGTGCGGGGTGCGAGGTACGAGGTGCATGGTCTTCCGTTGAGGAGTTTGCTTGCTTTGTGGGAATGTCTCGATGGCGTTTAACATGACGCGCGACAGCATCTTCTTTCACATCATTCTGTTTATTATTTTCAATAGTAGACTCTTTTAATTCTTCATTTTTAATTTTTAATTCTTCATTCCCTTGCGCCAATCCCCCGTCCTCAAAATCATTAGAGGCTTGTTTCGGCACAAAAAACCATATCGCCACAGCCAAACAGGCTGCTGCGGCAACCCAAACCCAACGTGGCTGTTGGCGTTTCTCAAAGCGATAGAGTTTCGTTTTATGCGGATAAACCACGTCCGCCACCGGAAGTTTCGGAAATTGGCTTTCCCATTGCGCAAAGTCATCATCGGATTTGGTTAAAATCTCCAACTCGGATTTTTGCTCATAATTAAGGTCTTCTTTTATCAACACCACATCGGCCAAACCGCTGACTTGCTCGGCAATGTCAGGATTTTGTTGCAAAAACAAATCCACAACAGCTCGATCGGTGGCCGAAAGCGTGCCGTCGAGATAATCTATTAAGATGGATTCGTAATTATGTAAGTTTATGATCATATCAAGTTCTCAATTTGGACAATATAGTTCTTCAAAAATGTTCGGGCTCTAAAAATATACACTTTCACCTGCGATTCGTTCAGCCCCGTAATCTGAGCGATTTCGTCGTAGCTATAACCTTCGTAGTCGCGGAGCATAATCACCGATTTTTGGTCGGCCGGCAGAAGTTCCATAGCCTTGTTCAAGACTTCATACACATCGCTGTACATGTTTTGGGTCGAAAAGGTTTGCAGCGGTTGTGCATCCACATACCGTTGATGAACTTGTCCCTTTCGCACTTCATCCACGAGGGTATGGTGTGCAGCGGTAAACAAATACGATTTAGCAGTATCAAAACTAATGGTTTCCACTTTTTCCCACATCTTTAAAAAGGCGTCCTGCACCACATCCGACGTTCTATCGGTGTCCTTAATATGTTTAAGAACGAAGCGATATACGCCATCAGAATATTGGTTAACACAACTATTGTACTCGTTAGCAGTCATTTTTTTGGGCTTGCACTGTAGATAAGACGAAGTGAGATATGAAAAAGTTACAGACAAAGTGAAAATTTTTACAAAGATACGAAAAAATAGTGAATAGAGGCTCTAAAATAGTGATTAGAGATTAGTGAATAGGGATTAGTAGGGGCGAAGTACACTTCGCCCTTCTTCCGAAGTACAAAAAACACCTTCCGAAGTACTTCTTTCTACTTCAAAGGTAGAAATATCTACTTCGGAAGTCCAAATATCTATTTCGGAAGCTCGACTTTCTGCCTTTTTGGCAGAAACTTGGACTTCGTTGGCAGAAATTTCCACCTTTTTTGTGCAAACTTCTACTTCTTTGGCAGAAATTTGTATCTTTTTGGCAGAAACTTCCACCTCATTTGGTAGAAATTTGGACTTCTTTGGCAGAAAAAGCTACTTCTTTGGCAGAAAACGGAGCTTCGGAGATAGAAACAGACACTTCCGAAGTAGAAAATTCACTGTTTTGTTAATAACTTTGTGGAAAAAAACATTGTTTTGCTGGTTTGGATTGAAATTTTTTTTGTAATTTTGTGAAAAATTGTTGTATCAATAAACTAAATACAGATAATATGAAAAAGAAACTTATATGTACACTTGTTTGTTTTTGTACTATTAGCGCAGGTGCTTGTTTCGGACAACAAATTAGACGCAATGATGCCTCTTCAATGGAAAATCAGAAACGGACATCTATTAACGTTGGTGTTTTGATGGGTGGCGGAAGTTTACTTGGAACTGACCTGGAATTTTTACTTGCTCAGCGTGTGGGGCTACAAGTTGGAGCAGGAATAAGTAGTGTGGGAGCAGGTTTAAATATTCACTTAAAACCACAAATTAATTCATCATTTGTTTCTGTTGCATATTGGCATCAAGGATTTAGCGACAATCATTATGCTTCGTATCTTGGGCCAATGTTTGTTTATCGAGCAAAGAAAATTTTTCAGGCAGGGATTGGATTGGGTGCGGTAACGTCGAAAGGGCCAAAATGGAATCCTGACGGAAAAAGTGATGTTAATGCTATTTTGCTTTATAGTATTGGTGTGTATTTTCCACTATAAGTTGCATCAATAAGATATTCATATTCGAGAATTATCAAATTTAATCATCCAAAAAATCAAATTATGAAAAAAGGAATGTTTTTACTTACAGTGTTTTTTACAGTATGTCTTAATGTGTCTGCGCAATCAGATTTAATTTACAAAAATGGAGTTTGGCAAAATGAGACAAAATTAAGTGCCAAACAGGTAAAAGAATTGATGGCATCAAATGAGGGTGCTTTAACACAATACAATAATGGTCGAGCACTTCTTGTAACAGGGCAAGTAATCGGTTATCCAGGTGCATTTATATTAGGCTTTGATTTAGGAGCTCGTTTAGGTGGTGGTGAAGGTAATGAAACAATGTTAGCAGTTGGTGCTGTCGGCACGGTAGCCGGAATTATTATGATGTTTGTTGGAGAGAATAAAATAAAAAATTCATTAACACTTTACAATTCAAAATCGAATGATGTTTCCTATAATTTACACTTTGGTTTAACCCAGACTGGTGTAGGATTAAGTCTGCGGTTTAAGTTTAATGAATGAAACAAGATATATTCACTAATCACTAACACACCTCTGTTAGAAACCTGTTCTTTATCCCCAAAAAGATTCCCCAAATATTCCGTATCTTTGTAGAGATGAAAATTGCATCTTACAACGTCAATGGCATTCGTGCCGCTGTGGGCAAAGGCTTTTTGGATTGGTTGCAGCAAACCGCTCCGGATGTGGTGTGTCTGCAAGAAACAAAGGCACAACCTGAACAGATTCCTACCATGGAATTTCAAAGCTTGGGCTATCACAGCTACTATTTCTCGGCACAAAAGAAAGGCTATAGCGGCGTGGCTATCCTGTGCAAACAAAAGCCCGACCATGTGGAGATTGGCATGAATATCGACAAATACGATTACGAAGGCCGACTTATTCGTGCTGACTTTGGCGATTTGTCTGTCATCAGTGTCTATCATCCATCAGGAACTTCGGGAGATGAGCGGCAAGCATTCAAAATGCAATGGCTCGAAGATTTCCACATCTACATCAAAGAACTTGAAAAAACACGCCCTAAATTAGCCATCTGTGGAGATTTCAACATCTGCCATGAGGCCATAGATATTCACGACCCCAAAGGCAATGCCAAAAGCTCCGGCTTCTTGCCCGAAGAACGGCAGTGGATAGATGGCTTTATCAACGATGGCTTTATCGACACATTCCGCTTTCTTCATCCCGAAGATGCCCACAACTATTCGTGGTGGAGCTACCGGTTCAACGCCCGCTCCAATAACAAAGGCTGGCGCATCGACTACATCATGCTTACGGAGAATCTGAAACAAGACCTGCTTTCCGCATCCATCATGCCCGAAGCCTTACAGTCCGACCATTGCCCGATATTCGCAGAAATAAAATAATACAGAAATAACTATGAAAAAACTTTTATTATTAACCACCCTCCCTCTCATTTTTGCATCCTGTGTGAGCATGCAAAAGTACAACGATTTGAAGTCGAAATACGACCAATCGTCGTTGCAAGCAGCAGCACTTGAAAAAGAAAACCAAGAAAAAGGCGTTCAAATCAATGAGCTCAACGCACAAATAGAGCAACAAAAAGAACAACTTGCCAAACTCCAAAACGAATACGATGATATGGAGGCCGGCTATAAACTCGCCAAAGCCAATCTCGAAAACCTCCAAAAAGAATATGATGAGCTTAACGATAAGTTTTCTACAGCCCTCGCAGGCAATCGCTCAGAGAACCAAAAGCTCCTCAAAGAATTGCAAGATGCACGCGACAACCTCATCAAGCGCGAAGCCGAAGTGGCTGCCAAACAAAAGGAATTAGACCAAAAACAAAGAGATTTAGACAAGCTATTGGCCGATTTCCGTGAGAAAGAACAACGTGTGAACGAACTACAAGCCATCCTCGACAACAAAGATGCCGAACTGAAAGCCCTTCGCGACAAAGTGATGGAAGCCCTCCTCGGCTTCAAAGACAAAGGCCTCACCGTTTACACCAAGAACGGCAAAGTATACGTGTCCATGGCCGAAAAACTCCTCTTTGCTTCCGGCTCGTGGCAAGTGGGCGATGAAGGCAAAAGAGCCATCCGAGAAGTGGCATCAGTATTGGCCAAAAACCCCGACATCAACGTGATGGTAGAAGGCCACACCGACAACGTGCCTTTTAACGGCCGTGGCGATGCCAAAGACAACCTCGACCTCAGCGTAATGCGTGCAACAGCCATCTCAAAAGTGCTGCTTGAAAACAAAGGTGTAGAGAAGTCAAGTGTAGTATCCGCCGGACGTGGAGATTCATCCCCTGTGGTAGAAAACGACTCTCCCGAAAACCGAGCCAAAAATCGCCGCTCAGAAATCATCCTCACACCAAAATTGGATGAACTCTTGAATATCTTGGGGAACTAAACTCTCCAAACAAGAATAAAAAAAGGCACCTTTTGGTGCCTTTTTTGTAAACAGATTACAAAAAAAGATGCAAAGAGTGTTGGAATGTCATTTTTTTTCGTATCTTTGCAATTCAATTACAAATTTAGAGAACTATGTTAATCAATTTTAGCGTTCAGAATTTTGGCTCAATCAAAGATAAGCAAACATTGTCTTTTGAAGCCGATAAGTCCGAGCATTTGGAGGACTACTATGTCATTCACACCAATGGCTTGCGATTATTAAAACTCGGACTAATCTACGGTGCAAATGCTTCTGGAAAAACTACGATTTTGAAGGCATTGGATTTTGTGCGAACGCTTGTTTTAAATCCTAAAAGTCAGAAAACAGAAACTTTTGATTTTACCGCATTTTTGTTTGATAAAACTACACCAAAAGAAAACACTATTTTCGAGACAGATTTTCTGCAAAATGATGTGCGATATTGCTATGAGGTTGAGATGAATCGAAAGGCTATTGTTCGAGAAGAATTATATGCTTATAGTCCGAAGAAATCTAACGTTTTTAAAAGAACAACAGATTTGGAAAATCAAATAACCAATATTGAGTTTGGTAGTAAAATAAAAATCAAAGAGAGTGCTAAAAACAACCTTGAACAATTGACGCTTTGGAACAATACGGTTTTAAGTGGTTTTTTAAAGATTAATCTCGAACAAAAGGAATTGAAGGATACTACAGATTGGTTTCACGATTTCATGCTTCGAGTAGTTTACCCATGGATGAAATTTCACAAATTCGTAACAGATGTTATAAATAGGGATGAGTCTTACAAAAACATAGTATTAGGGATTCTGCAAAAAGCTGATTTCAATATCTCTAATATTGTTGTGAAAAATGGAGGTGAAAATATTTCGAATGTGTTTATGGATATTCAATCGAAGCAAGAAAGTATTTTAAAAGATAAAAAAATATCATCAGATGTTAATTTAGAATTTGAACATGTCGTTAATGATAAATTCTATTCTTTGCCTTTTAAACAAGAATCTTTGGGCACACAGCGCTATTATGAACTTGCTGGTTTGTTGCCAATGTTGATCGCAGGACAGATTATACTTCCTATCGACGAACTCGAGTCTTCTCTACACCCCGATTTGTTTCAACATTTCTTACTGTCGTTTTTAGTAAATTCCAAGAAATCACAACTTATCGCAACTACACATAATCGTGAAATATTATGCGATAGAGATATTTTTCGTCCGGATGCACTATGGATTACAGATAAGGATAATGAGAATTTAGCAACAGAATTGTATTCTTTTGCCGACTTTGGCTCTTCGGTAGTCAGAAAAGACACAAGTAGCTATTACAACGCTTATAAAATGGGGAAATTAGGAGGAACGCCCAATTTAGGAAGTTACTATATCAATATTGACGATGAGAACGAATAGAAAAACATTGCCACAGCAAAAGTCCGTATATTCCTTTGTCGTTGATGGCCAATGTGAATATTGGTATTTACAAATGTTGAAAGATAACGAAAGGTTGCAAAAGATTCACATTGCGCCGGAATTTCCAATAAAGGAATCGCTCAAAAAACAATACAACAGAGTGCTTGATCTTGCCAAGAATAGTGAAAGAGTTTTTTGGATAGTAGATTTTGATGCAATCAACAAAGAAAGTAAAGAAGCAAAAAAAGGGAAAAAGACAGCATTGCAAGAATTTGAAGAACTGCATAAAAAGTGCAAAAAGAACAGCCGAATAATAGTCATTGTCAATAATCCCTGCTTAGAATATTGGTTTTTGCTGCACTATAAACAAACACCAAAATACTATAATTTCTACGAACCGGAATTAAAGAAAGATTTAAAGAGTGTTTTATCGGGATACGAAAAAACAGAGAGATATTTTGTGAAGACAGTTTCCGATATTTACAAAAGACTAAAACCAAAACTGTCAGATGCAATATGTAATGCCAATAAGTTAGGCGAATTTGATTTTAGAAATACGCAAACAGGAATATCTGAAATGTATAAAATCTTCAGCGATTTAAAAATATAGCGAATTCCAAACAAGAACAAAAAAGGCACCAAACGGTGCCTTTTTTTGGTAGGGGGTAGCTGTACAGTGGCTGTACACTCTCTATACATCCACACTCACCAAGTTTTCGATGATAAATTCTTGGCGTTCGGGGGTGTTTTTGCCCATGTAGAAGGTGAGGAGGTCTTTGATGCCGGAATCTTTGGAAATAAGTACAGGATCTAACCGCATCTCGGGCCCGATAAAGGTTTTGAACTCGTCGGGCGAAATCTCGCCAAGCCCTTTAAATCGAGTGATTTCCGGATTGGCACCTAACTTCTTCAAGGCATCCAAACGTTCTTCATCAGAATAGCAGTAAAACGTTTGGTCTTTCTTCCGTACACGGAACAGTGGCGTTTGTAAGATATACACATGTCCGTTGCGGATGAGGTCGGGGAAGAATTGCAAGAAAAACGTAAGCAACAACAACCGAATATGCATCCCATCCACATCAGCATCGGTGGCGATAACGATGTTATTGTAGCGCAAGTTTTCCATATCATCACTAATATTCAAGGCCGCTTGCAAGAGGTTAAATTCCTCGTTTTCGTAAACAATCTTTCTTGTCAATCCAAAACTATTCAAAGGCTTTCCTTTGAGTTTGAAAACGGCTTGCGTATTCACATCCCGAACTTTGGTAACACTTCCACCTGCCGAATCGCCCTCAGTGATGAAGAGGGTGGTTTCGAGTTTTCGTTCATCGTTAGAATTGTAGTGCAGGCGACAATCGCAGAGCTTTTTGTTGTGCAGGCTCACTTTCTTTGCACTCTCCTTGGCCAACTTCTTGATATTGTCCATGCCCTTGCGTTCCTTCTCGTTTTGCACGATTTTTTGAAGCAAGGCTTCGGCTGTTTCGCCGTGAATATGGAGATAATTGTCAAGATGTTTCTTAACAATATTGTTGATGTAGTTCCGAATCGTTTCGCCTTTGCCTTCCGGCAATAAGTGAGTGGAACCAAGCTTGGTTTTGGTCTGACTTTCAAACGTAGGTTCTTGAATCCGCAGACTGATGGCAGCCACGATTGCCGAGCGCACATCAGAAGGGTCAAAATCTTTCTTGTAAAACTCCCTGATGGTTTTTACAATGGCTTCACGAAAGGCCACAAGGTGTGTGCCGCCTTGTGTGGTGTTTTGCCCGTTGACAAAAGAGGTGTAGTCCTCGCCGTATTGGCGGGGGTGGTGAGTCATCGCAAAGTCGAAGTCTTCATCCTGAATGTGGATGATGGGATAGATAGGATCTACATCTAAATTGTTGGTGAGCAAATCCATGAGTCCATTCTTGGAAGTCATGCTTTGGTCGTTGAATTTGATGGTCAGTCCGGCGTTGAGGTAGCAATAGTTCCAAAGCATCTTTTCTACATACTCGTTGCGGTAGTAGTAGTTCTTGAAAAGTTCCGGATCGGGCGTGAAGGTTATCTTTGTTCCATCACGGAGGCTGCTTTCCTGTATCGCTTCATCGTTGGTGATTTCGCCCTCTTTAAACTCGGCTATCTTGGTCTTGCCATCACGCACGGATTGCACCTTGAAATAGCTCGATAGGGCATTGACGGCCTTGGTTCCGACCCCATTTAGCCCTACGGACTTTTTGAAGGCTTCAGAGTCGTATTTACCGCCGGTGTTCATTTTAGAAACGCAGTCCACCACCTTTCCGAGCGGAATCCCACGTCCGTAGTCGCGAATGGTAACCGAGCCGTCGTTGATTTTAACTTCAATCGTGCGGCCATTGCCCATCACAAATTCGTCGATACTGTTGTCTATAATCTCTTTCAACAGCACGTAAATCCCATCATCGTGCGACGTGCCATCGCCCAATTTTCCAATGTACATCCCCGGCCGTTTGCGGATATGCTCAATCCATTCTAAGGATTTTATGTTGTCTTCTGTGTAGTCTTGTGCTTGTGCCATATTATGTGCGTTATTTTTTCTTGCTCGTTTTGCTTATTTTCTTTTCGTCACTTTCCAAACGGCGTTGTACTTTTTTAATATCTTCGGCAGGTGGCAGTTGTTCGGGGGCGATGCCACGTTCCAATAGCATTTTTCTTACTGCTAAATTGTTATCAACATGTTCCGTTTCTATCGGTTTTAATCCTTTCAGGTCTTTTGTTTGTACATTAACAGAAGTCATTTCTGCCGCTAAATCTTTTGCTTTGACGTTGATAGTAGGAAGAAAATCAGCAACCGGACGACTGTCTGGAACTCCTAATTTTCGTTTCAACATGGATGTATTTAGTCGAAACAGGGCTTGGTCGCCTTTTGAACGAATAATGGCAAAATCTTTGTCGTTTACACCTCTTTCGTACAAAATACCCGATAAAACTTTCTCTGTCTCAGCCAATTTAGCACGTGCTTTCACACGTTCGTAATCCAAAATACGTTGTTCGATAATTTCAGCACGGCGCGTTTGTACGGCAAAATAGTTTTGAGCAAAAGCAATTTGCTCTTTCCG
>JAITVC010000276.1 GCA_031286005.1 Bacteroidales bacterium | reverse complement strand
CCAATATTGAAAAGCAAATTTTTTGCGATAAAACTGTGCAGGCATATTGCAGGCTTTCATGGCAGCTTCTATCAACAACGTTCCGGAACCGCACATAGGGTCATAGAAATCCGTTGTGCCGTCCCATTCGCTCAACGCAATCAAACCGGCTGCCAACACTTCATTTATCGGCGCTTGATTGGCCTGAATACGGTAGTTGCGACGATGCAACGATTCGCCCGAACTGTTCAATGAAATCACGCACCTGTTTTTGTACAAATACACATCAATTTTTACATCCGGATTTTCCAATTCGACATACGGACGCTTTTGGAACATCCTTCGGAAATGGTCGCAGATAGCGTCTTTCACTAATTGCGAAACATATTTTGTATGCGTAAGCACTGAATCCATGCAAAACGAATCCACCAGCATCTTGCTGTCAACACAAAACTGTTTTTCCCATGCCATACCGGCTACTTTGTTGTATAAATCCTCTTGTTTGGCAATCTGGAAATCCACCAAAGGCTTGAGAATCGATAGAGCTGTGCGGCACTCGTAGTTAGCACGATACAACACCTTCTGGTCGCCCTCAAACATCACCGCACGGTTTCCTATTTCGATATTCGTTGCTCCCAACGCTTCCAATTCTTGGGCTAAAATGGGCTCCAAGCCCTTCATGGTTTTTGCTGTTAATTTCATAGTTTCAATCTTCAATTATCGTCAACATGACTTTTTCTATTTTGGTGTCGGTGGCTTGCAGAATGCGGCAAATAAACCGATCGGCAATGCGGATTTCTTCGCCTTTTTGCGGAATATTTTCATGGTAATGGGTAATTAATCCGCTAAGAGTCTCATATTCGTCGGTTTTGGGTAAATTTAAATCAAATTCCTGATTTAAATAATCAATCTCCGAACGTGCAGAAAACACATAGCGCTTGTCGTCAATCTTGCGTTCTACGGAATCATCCACATCAAACTCATCTTCTATTTCGCCAAAGATTTCTTCCATCAAATCTTCCAGTGTGATAAGGCCGGATGTACCGCCAAATTCATCCACAACCACCGTAATGCTGCGCTTCTTGTCGATCATGTCTTTCATCAACTTGTTGCTTAGCATCGTTTCCGGAACAACTTCTATTTTGCGTAAAATATCACGAATATTCTTCGGCTTCTTGAACAAATCAAATGCATGTACGTAGCCGATAATATCATCAATGGAATTTCTGTAAATCAGCACCTTTGAAAAGCCCGTTTCCGTAAGAGTCTCTTGCAATTCCAAAAGCGACGAATGTACATCTATCGCCACAATTTCCTTTCGGGGAACCATGCACTCGCGCACTTTGACATGTTGCAAATCCATCACATTCTGCACCATTTGAATCTCTTGACTAATCTCGTTTTCGGCTTTGGGTGCATTGCTAAATTCCTGAATATAATAGTCAACATCAATGGGCGAAAAGCCCGCTTCGGCCACTTCGGTTTGCTGTTTAAAAAAATATTTGAGCAATATATTACTCAATCCGATAAACAAAAACACAACCGGATAAAGCAATCCGTAAATGATGATCGTTGGTATCGAAACCGATGCCAAAACCTTATTGGCATTGAGCCGAAACAGCATTTTGGGCAAAAATTCGGCAAACACCAAAATCACTAACGTCGCAATAATCGTTTGAAGAATTAGGATAATGTAGGACGTATTCAGAGCCTCTGGAATCCATTGAGCAATCCAAGGCTCTAAAAGGTCGGCGGCAAACATTCCATAGATAACCAACGCAATATTATTTCCGACTAAGGCAAACACAATAAACTTCGATGGTGTTTTCATCAAACGCGACAATACTTGTGCGGAAAACACACGATTGGTCTTATCGACCTCTATTTTCAACTTATTGGCGGTCGTAAATGCAATTTCGATGCCGGAAAAAAACGCCGAAAACAACAAGGTTATCGCGATAATCAGAAATATGTTCATCAGTTCAAATTAACTTCAAAGCGAGGCCTGATAACTTGAAAATCCGACATATTCTCGTTCGACCGGAAGCCGGAACCTCGTTGCTTCGTGCCATCCTTAAAGATTTGCAAAAGAGGCACATCGGAATACAGCAAACCTTTGTCTTGATCCCAATAAAATTCTTCCGTATAGGTCGTTTTGCCTTCCTGCAAATCCTTTATGATTACATTTTTC
The DNA here is from genome assembly GCA_031286005.1 of Bacteroidales bacterium. The sequence goes on along the minus strand of JAITVC010000276.1, from coordinate 1,206 downwards.
CGAAGATGCATCAATTTTTTCTTTTGCAAATTGGTGGCTTCATCGGCTGTAATAACGGATGTGATTTTTCCTTTTTTATCGTAAAATGTCGCTTTCACATGTTTTGGAAACTCCTGAGTTTGCTCCTCATCGTCGTAATTCAGAATTTCCTCGCCCCACATTACCATTTGCACACGACCCGAATCGGTGTACTGAATCGTGGCGTTTTTCATGGATTGTTCAGGAGCATTCTCATCCAAAACCAACGTGTTATTACTTTGTTGGCAACTTATTACCAACAAGGCAAGCCCAAGCCCATACAGTCCTATACGAAATTTAGAAAAAATCATATCTATTCAGATTTAGCGTCTACTACGAATAACCGTACTTCTTTGAATCCAGCAACCAACCGTATAAGATGCTCCTTCCGTGTAACCTCTCATAAATAAGTCATTGTTTGTTGGGAAATGTTGCGAGTAGGTTGAAATCAACATGTCAGCCTGTTCTGCTCTGATCGGATCAACTTCTTTGGCCTTTCTAAATTGGTCTACAGCCAACCAATAGCCTGCTTTTTGCGACACTTCCGGTTCGTCGCCGCAAATTCTTGCACTTTGTGCATAAAGAGAACCAAGCAAAATATAAGCCCGACCATCATTCGGAGATAGAGCCAATGCTTTTTCCACGGCCTCACGTCCCTCGCGATACTTGCTTTCTTGCGTGCATGCCTTTGCTAACAACAAATAGGCGCTAATTTTGTCTCGTTCACTTTCTATTTGAGCAATAACATCAAAACTTAAGTAAGTAATAACCTCATTGTACAACTTCTTACCATCACACATCTTGGCCATCAAATACGCCGTTCCGGGTGTCGGTTTCAATCCATGCAAAGCCTCACTTGCCTTGAAAAACAATTCCGATTCGTTACAATCCTTGCGAGCCATGACCTTACAAATCTTTTCCAAAAACTCTACATTATCTTTATTGGCATCATATTTTTTCTCATAAAGAGGTATAATTTCATCGCAAGTGGCATAAGGTTCAAAAGCAATATCCAAGTTCGACAATGCATGGGCCAATAAGGTATCTTTAGGATTGGCCTTATACATTTTTTCCAAGTAAACACTCGCAATATCATAGGCTTCTAAAACTTCTTCTTTAGTAATGTTCCCTTCTTTTTCATTCAGCATCGCACTTTCAAAAAAGAAGAATGGAATCACGGCTTCTCGG
>JAITVC010000248.1 GCA_031286005.1 Bacteroidales bacterium | reverse complement strand
AAACACCGCTGACCAAATTAATGCTACTTGGGGAAGTAGCGGCGCATTGCCGGTGGTTAGTCTGAACGGCAACTATTCTAACGGCAAACACATCGTGGATGATGGTGGAATTGCTCGCGGCTCCATTGATTTGGACTGGACGGTTTTCGATGGCATGAGAATGTTTGCAACGCACAGCAAGAATCAATCGTTAGACGAAATCAACAGTATTTATTTCCGAGCGATGGTCGAAAATACCATTCGGCAAGTGATTAATCAATATTATCTGATTGTAAGTACGCAGCAGCAAATGGTTTCCATCCAACAAACGCTTGCCGTATCACAAACTCGCTACGAACATGTGTTGGCCAGACATGAAATCGGTAGCGCTTCAAAGTTGGATGCCTTGAATGCCAAAGTGGATTTCAATACCGACAGTAGTTCATATTTGCGTGCCGAAGAACAGATTTTGTCCGCTAAAGCAAGTCTCAACCAATTGCTCGCACGGCCTATTAATACGGAATTTGAGGTTGTCGAAGATATTCCGTTTACCCCGTATATGGATTTTGCCAACCTGCACGCCAAAGCGTTGGAGCAAAACACGGATTTGAACATTGCCCGCTTGGAAACCATGATGGGAGAAGCTACTTTAAAAGAAACCGATGCGTTGCTGATGCCCACCGTTAGTTTGAATGCGGGATATGATTTCATGCGTTTAAATCAGAACAGTATGGGATTTTATTATGGTGCGGGATTTCGGATGAACCTTTTCAATGGCTTAGAAACTGCACGGAAACGTAAGAATGCACGATTGGAACTTGAAAGCATCAAATTGGCTGAAGAAGCCTCTATTTTGGATTTGGAAACACGCTTACGGTTGAACTTCATCAACTATCAAACCAATCGTGATTTGGTGATTTTAGAAAGTGAAAACATTGATGTCGCCAAACAAAACATGGATATTTCGCTTGAGCGCTACAAACTTGGAAACCTTTCTGCACTTGAACTTCGAGAGTCTCAACGTAACTATCTCAATGCAATCGACCGCTACACAAACAGCTTATACCTAACCAAACTCGCCGAAACCATTTTGAAGCAGTTGGCGGGGGAATTGGGGAAATAAAACTATACAACAATAAAACCATGAAAAATATCAATCTTAAGAAATTCTATCCTTATGCAATAGCTATTGCATTTTTTGCAGCACTGACTTTGATCTACTGTTCGCCTACCTTAGAAGGAAAATCTGTAAAATCAGGAGATGCTAGTAGTTTTCGCGGAATGTATCAGGAAGCCAAACAGCATTTGGAGAAAACAGGAGAAGCTACGGATTGGACTAATTCCATGTTTTCCGGTATGCCAACTTATCAAATTGGCGGTGGAAAAATTAATTATCCTTTTGTGCAAAAAATAAATACATTTTTATACGACTTATCTCATGGATTTATGCCTCCGATAGCACTACAAATTATGGGATTATTTATCGGTGGTTTCATCTTGATGCTTGCTTTCGGATTAAATATTTGGCTTGCTGTGAACGGAGCTTTAGCTATTGCATTTTCGTCCTACTTCTTCATTCTACTTGATGCCGGGCATGAGAGCAAGGCTTTAGCTTTAGGTTTTTTAGCTGCTATTGTTGGGGGATTCAAGTTGATTTATGATAAAAAATATCTTTGGGGCGCAGTGTGTGTGGCCGTTTATTGTATGCTTGGTATAACTTGGCACATTCAGATGACTTACTATGTATTTATGCTCATTGGCATCTTGTTTTTTGTTGAACTATACAATTGCTTTAAAGAAAAACATCTCAAAACTTTTCTTATTGCATCCTTAGTATTTTTGGGAGCTGTAGGTGTTGGTATAGGAACTCGAACATCATATTTTACGATAAACCAGCATTATCTAAAAGAAACTATGCGTGGCGGACATTCGGAACTTACGCCAACAGATTCCGGTAAAGAAGCTACAGGTTTGGATTTAGACTATGCAACCGCATGGAGTTACGATATTGATGAAACCTTAACGCTTTTAATACCTAATTTCAAAGGAGGAGCATCGGGTGCAAAACTCGGCAAAAATTCAAATACCTACGAAGTACTTATTCAACACGGGCAATCTCAATACGAAACAGAACGTATGTGTTCTCAGATGCCGATGTATTGGGGTACACAACCATTTACATCCGGACCTGTTTACGTTGGAGCAGTGGTTTGTTTCCTGTTTGTTTTAGGCCTTTTTATTGTTAAAACACCTTACAAATGGGGGGTGCTTATTGCCACTGTTTTTTCAATTTTACTTGCTTGGGGACGAAATTTCATGCCGCTTACGGAATTATTCATGAACTATTTTCCGTTTTACAATAAATTTAGAGCGGTTTCGAGTATATTAATTGTGGCAGAGTTTACAATGCCTCTATTAGGATTTTTAGCCTTAAAGCAAATTATGGAAGATAAGATCCCTAAACAAGAACTGTTAAAAAACATAAAATTATCGGCCTATATTACAGGCGGAATATGTTTGTTTTTTGCACTGTTTGGATCTGCATTTTTCTCATTTACATCTGAACAAGACATGCAGTTTTTTGCTAATTGGCCGGATTGGTTATCGAATGCGCTTATTGAAGATCGTAAATCATGGCTGCGAATGGATGCCATCCGATCAGCCATTTTCATTGCTCTTGTTACATTCTTACTTATTTATTTTGAAAAAGGAAAAATCAAATTGCAATATTTTTATGTGGCGTTAATTGTTCTGATTTTAGCAGATATGTGGCCAATTGATAAACGCTATTTAAATAACGATAAATTTGTTTCTCAAAAAAGTGTGGATGCCCCGTTTCCGATGACCGAAGCCGACCAATTGATTTTGCAAGATCCTGATCCGCACTACCGTGTGTTAAATGTTACAACCAATACATTTAACGAATCAGCAACATCGTTTTATCATAAATCCATCGGTGGTTATTCGCCTGCTAAATTGCGCCGTTATCAAGATATGATTGAACATCATATCGGGCGGAACAATGTAAAAGTATTCAATATGCTAAACACTAAATATTTCATAGTTCCAGGACAAGGTGGTACGCCTGATGTACAACGGAATATAGCGGCTTTGGGTAATGTATGGTTTGTTGATTCTGTGCGAATTGTAGAAGGTCCGAATGCCGAAATCGGAGCTTTGAACAACTTTGAGCCTGCGGATCTTGCCATAATTGATACCCCATTTGTAAAGCAGTTACTCCCTTTCACTCCGCCAAGCGATTCGGCAAGTATTGTTCTTACATCATACGCACCTAACGTTTTAACGTATAAATCCTCCAATGAAAACGATGGATTAGCGGTATTTTCCGAAGTGTTTTATCCCAATGAATGGTTTGCTTGGATTGATGGAGAGCCTGTTGATATTATGCGAGTTAATTATATTCTACGGGCCATAAACATCCCTGCCGGAGACCACGAAATTAAAATGGAATTTATTCCGGTTTACAGAAATCAAGGCGATAAAATTGGATTAATTTTCAATCTGATTTTGTTCGGATTGATTGCTACTGCTATATTTTTCTCTTTTAGAAAACCTGAAACCGAAGAATAATGCCAACTGTTCCAAACGTTTTATTCATTCGCTACAAAAAGCCTTTCGGAATCAAGGAAGGCGGCGAACAAGGTACGCATAAAAACTATTCTATTTTTTGCGACTTATTTGGACATGACCATGTTGAAGAATATTATGTGCATCCAAACTTTGAACAGGAAACCATTTGGGATAAAATCAAAAGTTTGCCCTATATCTTTCAAAACTATTATTTTGGGCTAACACCTCTAAAAGTCCGTACGATCTGCAAAATTGCACAGAACAAAGATATTGTTTTTATTGATAGAAGTACGTTTGGAATTGTTGCTAAAGTTTTGAAAAAAGCTGGCTATAAAGGAAAAATTGTTACTTTTTTTCACAATGTGGAAGTGGTTTATTATCAAGTCCGCATTCCAAAACACGCACTGTATCGCCCTCTTTTGCTACATTGCATTGATAGAAACGATTCATACGCCATGCAATTTTCAGATATAACCATTGGCATTAATCCGCGCGACGATAATGAACTATTCAATCGATACGGAAAGAAAACGGATGCACTCATTCCGGTTACGTTTGAGGATATGCATCCCAAAGAAGCCGTTATTCCAATTGAAAATCCACCAACGGCATTGTTTTTTGGCTCTTATTTTCCGGCCAATGTGGAAGGTATTTTATGGTTTATTGAAAACGTTTTGCCTCACGTCAATATTAAATTGCAAATTGTTGGAAAAGGAATGGATAAATTGGAGGTGCGAGGTGCGAGGTACGGGGTACAAGGTAGTAGTGTGCAAATATTTTCTGATGTGGAGGATGTTGCGCCGTTTATCGAAGGATGCGATTTTGTGGTTTCCCCTATCTTCAAAGGCAGTGGCATGAAAGTGAAGACTTGCGAGACGTTGATGTATGGAAAAACAATCATCGGCACAACCGAATCGTTCGAGGGATATAATATTGATTTTGATAAAGTCGGCGCATTAGCCAACTCTAAAGAAGAATTTATTGCAGCCATAGAACAAATCAAAGAAAAATTTAGTAACAAATTTAATGCTTACTCCAGAGAGTATTATTTGAAAAATCACACCAACGAAATTGCGAAAAAAATATTTGAATCATGTTTGTTTTAATTCCATTTAGACATAAAAAGATTTCTCAAAATATAAATGTTGAGATGAATCTATATTTGTTATCTATTTTAGATGTCGGTTGTGGAACCCATTCATCCACATTGGCAAAAAAATGGTTGCAAAAACCAAATCTTGTGATCCACTATTCTGGAATAGACTTAGATTTAAATTACGTAAATAACGAAACTGACCGCCAAAACATGGATGTATTCTATCCCATGGATGTTACAAAGTTGGACTTCGAACAAATTCCTAATCAGCAATTTGACGTGATCGTTATGAGTCATATAATCGAACATCTTTATAATGCTGAAGAAGTTATCATTCATTTATTGCCAAAACTAAAATCAAAAGGTTTGCTTTATCTTGAATTTCCCAATGAACGAAGCATGACATTGCCTTCGATGAAAGGTACGCTGAATTTCTTCGATGATCCTACTCATACTAGGATTCATTCAAAGCGAGAACTTTGCAACCTTCTATTAAGTCATAATTGCACTATCAAAGCAGTTGGCAGAAGACGACAATGGAGCAGGATCTTATTCCTTCCATTCATCGCTGCACATCAATTATTAACAGTTGGATCTATTCAAGGCGGTGCTTTTTGGGACTTATTTGGATTTTCTGACTATGTTCTTGCAAAGAAAAAATAGGCTGTTTTGGATTTTTGTAAAGAACAGAACGTGAGCTATACGCCCATTGCTGATACTTGCGGAACAGTGATTATTACGAAATAGGTATTCAAAAACCACCAATAATCTGAAGAACTTCTTTCATTCGGGCTTCGAATGTGTGGTTTTCCATCACTATTTCATACGCTTTCTTAGCCTGCTCAGATTTATCATTTTTCAAAGCATCTTCAATTAAATCAAATAATTCCTGCTCGTTTTTATACAGTCCAATTTCTCCGTTTGGAAAAAGTGATGCGATGTAGGGGTTGTAGTCGCAAATTTGATATGCGCCCGATGCACAGATTTCAAAAACCTTTGGATTGGCGCCTTCCACCTGCGTTTCGTGATGAATATTGGTCACCATTCGGGATTGATTATATAACGTATTGACCTCCGACGGCGATACATTTCTGTTTGTGAAAACAGATCGTTTTTCGCGAAATAACCATTTGAATATATTCTTTTCAATAGGTTTGTATTTACCAACAATTTTTATTTTTCGCGAACTAAATTTTTCTGCAACCTTAGTCAGTAAATGAATGCGTTTTAGATAACGATACAATACGCCAACAAACAAAATATCCAATATTTTTTGATTTTTTGTAGGATAATACAAATTCACATCTGCGGCTTGTGGTAAAAAATACGCTTTTTTGCCCAGAGCTTGATAATGCGCAACATCTTTCTGCTCATAGAAAAAAGCATAATCAACAAAGTCAATATGATTCATGCATTTTGGATATCGAAATACGCTGTCGTACATCCACAACACAACTTTGGCATTTTCTCTAAACAACGTTAAAGTTTCCGGTTTCAATATCGCGCCATTCAACACTAAAACTAAATCCGGATTAGATTCTTGGAACTGTGAAAGGATATATTTTTGATATTTTGCTGTGTGTTTTTCTCTCAATTTCTCGCGATTCAACGAAAACTTATGCCGCCATTTTAGCCAACCACGAAACGGATGAATCGGTTCATCATAAGATTCCAAATGCACCGTCCAGCCTAACGTTTGAAAAGCACTTGCCAAACTTTGGTTGAAGTTAAAATAATTGGTACCTATGATGAGAATTTTAGGCATAAA
>JAITVC010000234.1 GCA_031286005.1 Bacteroidales bacterium | reverse complement strand
CAATATTTTGTTTTCTTACGGCAAAAACCCCTTCGACTTGTATCGCTACAAATATTCAAACACCGAGTTTTATCAAAACGTTAATCCCTACGCCGAATTGTATTATGTCATGGGAAAAGAGCGAGAGCAGGATTTTAGAGTTTTGTTTACGCAGAATGTTTGGCGGGGACTAAATGTTGGTGCGGAGTTTAACGTAATCAGCTCGCCCGGCGTTTACATGCGCACCTTTACGCATCACAACAACATTCGGGTATTTTCCAATTTCATTTCCAAAAACAAACATTACAGAGCTATAGCCGGATATTATTTCAACAAGTTTGAAGTGAATGAAAACGGCGGTATTGACGTTGATTACGATTCGTTGGAAATGATTTCCGAAATAAGCGATAAAAAAGCCATTGATATTAGGCGCCAGCAAGCCGAAAATGCGTGGAAAGAAAACAGCTTTTACCTTAAACAATCCTATCATTTCGGCGTTGGAAGAAACGATACCATGCCCAATTCAGGAATTAATTTTGGTTACCTTTCTCATGCAATGGAAATTACTCGTTATGCAACCATGTACAGAGATAATAGTTTGGACTCAGCCAGTTATCCCGCTGTTTATAGAAGCCCTTCTCAAACATTCGACTCCACCTTTGTCAGCCTCATTCGCAATACGGTTTCTTGGAATATCGGGGATGTAACCTCATTGCGAAATGCGCAGTTTTTCAATCTGAGTGTCGGCGCTATTTCGGATATTGCAACCGTTAGTACCGACAGCGTGTATAGCAAAACCTACAACTATCTGTATCCGTTTGCCAAACTTCGTTTAAATTATGCCAACAAACTGATTTTAGATGCCGGAGCAACAGTTCTGTACGATGTAGAAACACACCATGATTTCTCTGCAAATGCTAAACTGAACTACGTTTTCAATACAACCAAACCGCAAAATCATCTTTTTGCCGAAGTCAATTTCAATACCGTACGGCCTCGTCCCTTCCAAACCAATTACATCAGCAACCATTACCAATGGGACACCGCTTTCAACAACTCGCAAACACTCAATTTCGCCGTTGGCCTGCGATGGAAAGGCTTTTATCTGAGAGGCGAAATGGCCTCGTTTTTCGACTATATCTATCTGTCCGACGCTGACCGGCAATTCGTCCAAACCAACGAAGCCTTTTCTGTCTATAAAGCCTCATTAGAAAAAACATTTAAATGGTGGTATTTGGCTTTAGACACGCGCGTGGTTGCACAAATCCGCCCAACGGGACCTTTGATGCAATTCCCAAAATTCTCAACACGCAATGCGCTCTATTTCGATTTCCCGTTATTAGGCTCAACGCCAATTCAAGTCGGTGTTGAAATGTATTACAACACACCGTATTTATCCAGATTTTACAATCCCACATTAGCTTCATTTTACGGACAAGGCGATCTCGAAACAGGCGGATTCATGTATTTAGACGCATTTCTAAATCTACGTGTTCAACGGGCTAATTTGTTTTTCAAATTCAGCAATCTCGGAGCCAATTTTATGGGCTACAATTACATGATGACAGATGGGTATCCGGTACTCGACCGAGCCTTCAAATTCGGCGTATTGTGGCGCTTCTTCGATTAATCGAAAATCGTATTCAAGACTTGAGCCAAGCGTAATCCGCCAAGCGTGAATTGCTGTTCAAGGATATATCCATAGTTGTGGATATAAGCATAACTCAAATTCTCGCCCTGCGGTGTTATTTCATAAAGAAATGCCGCTAAATCAACCGTTTCTAAAAACCAATCTTGGAATGCACCCTGTTGCTTGTCGGCAATTTGTTCTGGTGTTAAACCAGCCATCAAATTAGTAGCCCACTCCGAATAACTCCAAAACCGTGCCGATTCCAAAAATTTTGAATCCCACAAAGAGTGAATATTGGTTTCGCTATTAAACCATTTAATATGATAACTATTGCCTCCTCTATCGCTCAAACGTCCGGCATGCATCGGACAATGCAAATCCCCTACAAGATGAACAAGATATTTCAAATACAAAGTTTTGAGAGAATCGCTTTCAGTTGCAGACGTCAGTATCTTTACCGCCATTTCGCTTCCCGAAAGCACATTCCCGGTTTCAACCACAGGCATTTCCTCAAATGTTTTTCCCGAATCCACGTTCGCATAATGCCAAGTTCTAGTATAATCATACCGCCCCTCTTTATCGTTGCGCACATTATCCAGCCAATCTGCATAGAACACCATCTTTTTACCGTTCAGCAGTCTGTCCACTTCGGCTTTCGCTTTAGGCGTAAGGTTGCGTTCGGCAATTTCCGCAACAATGTAATGGCCCTTGTAGCCCCAGCCAAATACTTGAACAGAACATAATACCAAAATAAATGGCAGCAACAATTTATGGGTTTTCATTGATATATAATTTAACGGCGTAATTCTTTTATCTCACGTTCTTCGGCAGGTTTGAAATAGCTGTCAGGAACAAACTTCCAGTTGTCGTATTGAAAGGCTTTAACTTCGCCCTGTTTTATGAAATCCAAACGCAACAACTCCCGAATCTGCATGTCGTACGTTTCAATATACCGAAATTCAAGTTCATCTTGATCGATTCTCGCACCTAATTTAATGTGCCCGCCTGCACCGGAAATCCGGTAATTATTGGTTACAACAGAGTAAAATTGATCGTCCTCAAACTTCCGGCCACTCCACATTCTAAGAATTTTTATACGTTGACCATAAGGTTTAGTAACATCCACTTCATAATCCAACCCTGTTCCCGAATCAAAATAATACTGCGGAATTTCAAAATCTCGTCCCAAAAAAGCACCCATTTTCGGATTATTTGCCTTCGTTCTCAAAAGTCTATCGCTCGGCGACTTCATTTGATTGATCCACAAATTATAGGAATATTCCAAATAGTTCTTGATTTCTTTTCCCGTCATCCAAATAGTGGTCAATGTATTATCATATCGATAAATCCGAAACATATCCGAAAACAAAATCGGACCCGGAGCAATACGCACATTGGATGAAAGCGGTGCCGCAAAAGATACTTCGGCGCCCGTATAGGCAAGTTGCACCTTATGTGTCATATCTACAAAGAAGCTGGAGCCAAAAAAAGATTCTATATTGCATATCGTATCCTTCAACACTGCCACTTGTTCTTTTGCTGCTTTCTCTATTAAAGCATGTTCTCTATCACAAAGTTCACAAGCCGCTTCCAACATGTAATCTTTGTATTTGTCGTAAACATCAATAAGCTCAACCGATGATTTTAAGATTTTAGCTTTCTCTCCGGATTTTTTCACAATCTCAAAATTCAAAACACCCAAATCTTGCCCGCCATATCCGGGTTCAATCAACCATACCGAATCGCCCTTTATATTAGCTATTTTATTAACATCCAATTTATGCAAATGCCCTAAAAAAATGGCATCAAAACCGGGTATTTGTTCTGCAATATACAACGGATCATTTTCCAACGAATAAGAAGCCGTATTCTTATAGTAATCCGGTTCCTTACTTTGGATTCCCGCATGAAACAACCCTAAAATCATATCCGGCTGTTCTACAGACTTAATATGCTCTACCCAAAAACGGGCTACATCCAACATATCTACCACCTCAAGATTGTCCGGAGAATGCACGCGCGCACCATCCATCATCACAGGCGTACTCAATCCCAAAATAGCTATTTTCAATCCTCTTTTATAAAAAATTGCATACGGTTCAAAAGGCAACTCACCACCGTTCCGATCCTCAATATTAGCCGCTAATACGTTAAATTTTGTGCTTCTACGGAAACGAGACAGTTTAGATATTCCAACTTCCAAATCATGGTTTCCTACCACAGCTGCATCTAAGGTTACTAAATTAGCCAATTCCACAGGCATATACGCTTCGCGAGAATCTATATAATTGTAAAAATAAGTTTGCAGGGAACCTTGCAAAAAATCTCCACCATCAAGAAAAAGTGTTTCTTGATTGACATTCATGCGCTGCTCTAACATATACTGCCCCGCATAAGACAATCCTCCTATCGCTCTGCGCTGGCGAACAAAATCATACTTAGTCAAATTGCCATGCAAATCAGCCATTTCGACAATTTTCAGTCGAATGGTATCATTATGATTGTCTGCCGTTTGTGGAGCTATTGATGGTTGTGCCGATATAGATAAGGTTGTTAATAATAGGGATAGCGATGTTAATAATAAAAATTTCAAATTCATTTTGCTCATACTAAGTACG
>JAITVC010000224.1 GCA_031286005.1 Bacteroidales bacterium | reverse complement strand
TCGAAAAACGGGACAAAAAAAGTACTCCCTTTTAATTTTTAATTCTTAATTATTAATTTTTTTGTATCTTTGCAGATTAATTATCGTTATGGCTACACAAGAGGAAAAATATCAGCGGCGGCGTTTGCGTAATTCTTACATTACGTCGGTTATTAGTATCACGCTTGTTTTGTTTTTACTGGGTATTCAGGGTTTGATACTCATTCATGCGCAAAAATTGTCGCGCTATGTTCGTGAGCATATCACGATGACCATTGTTTTAAAAGATGGTGCTAAAGATGCGGATGTGGCACGTCTGCAAAAGCAATTGGACTTCTTATCGGCTGTTAAAAGCACAACCTTTATCTCGAAAGAGCAAGCTGCTACGCAACTGACCGAGGAGTTGGGCGAAGAGTTTGTGGATTTTATCGGCTACAACCCTCTGTCGGCTTCCATTGAGTTGAATTTGCACGCTGATTATGCCAACAACGACAGCATGACGGTTTTGGAACAGCAGTTTTTGCAGCTTCAAGATGTGCAGGAAGTGTATTATCAAAAGAATTTGGTGGAAATCATCAATGATAATGTTCGTCGCATCAGTACGGGCTTGTTGAGCATGAGCGCTATTATCCTGCTGATTGCTATCACGCTTATCAACAACACCATTCGTCTATCGGTTTATTCCAAACGGTTGTTGATAAAAACCATGCAACTGGTTGGCGCCACTCAAGGATTTATTCGCAAGCCGTTTATTCGGCGTGGTATTTTGCAGGGGTTGATTGGTGCGGGCATTTCGTCGGTGGGGGTTGGTTTGACATTGTCGTATTTGCAGGCGCATATTCCGGAACTGGTAACCATCAAGGATATTGATTGGTTTTTGCTGCTGTTTGCGGCCTTGTTTTTGGTGGCGGTTGTGTTTACGTGGCTTTCGTCGTTCTTTGCGGTGCGGCGGTTTTTGAGGATGGGGAATGAGAGGATACATTATTAACAATTAACAATTTTGAAATTTGTTCAATCAAAATATAATTTGTATCTTTGCCAAAGATTCCATCTATGAATAAAGTCGAGAAAATAAAAAATACAGATAAAGTTGTCAGTTATTGGCTTACTTCTTCCGATGATGATTACGAGGTGATGAATAGTTTGTATGAATCAAAAAAATACGCATGGACGTTGTTTTTGGGACATATTGTAATCGAAAAATTACTCAAAGCCTACTATGTAAAGAAACATCAAGAACACGCGCCATTCACTCACAATTTGTATCGATTGGCAGAATTGAGCGAGATAGAAATGACCGAAGAATATGCAGAATGGTTTTTTAAGATTACAACGTTCAATCTCAATGCTCGATACGATGACTACAAAAAAGAATTTAATAAAATGTGTACGGATTCTTTTACAAAAGAATGGATCGAGAAAATAAATACACTTAGAACATGGATAAAACAGATGCTATAAACATCGTTCGGCAGTATGCCAATGCTTTGAGTCCTTCGTTTGATTATAAAGAGATCATCCTGTTTGGCTCGTATGCAAAAGGAACTTATACGAAAGATAGTGATATTGACGTTGCTGTTATTTTCGCGGATTATGACAACCGCTTGGATAAGCAAGTAGAATTGATGAAAATGACCCGAAAAATTGACAGCAGAATAGAGCCGCATCCTTTTCGAGAACGAGATTTTGTGCAAACTAATCCGCTTGTCAACGAGATATTGAAATATGGACAAGAAATTACGTGTTAATTCTTCTGCAATAGAAAGAAATGAATAACGAATGATAGATATTAATAAAAACTCATTACAAAGAACTTTATAAACTAAAAATTATGGCAAAAGTTATTGAAAAAAAACCGGCATCTGCGACCAATAAATATGGTTATACCGGTGAAAAATTGGATTTCGCTTTCGGTCGAGAAAACTACATTTTGATGCTTGTGGGCATCGTGGTTTTATTCATCGGGTATTTGTTGATGATTGGCGGTGGCTCGGAAGACCCCAACGTGTTTACGGGCGAGAAACTGTTTAACGTGCAACGTATGATTGTTTCGCCGTTGGTGCTTTTGGCCGGCTTTATCATCGAGATTGTTGCCATCATGAAACGTCCGAAAGATTAGGTCTATGAGTTGGTTGGAAGCACTCATCTTAGGCCTCGTTCAGGGCCTCACGGAGTTTCTGCCTGTGAGCAGCAGCGGGCATTTGGAAATCGGAAAAACGCTTTTGGGCATTACGCTTGCGGATGATTTGACATTTACCGTTGTGGTGCATGGCGCTACGGTGCTGAGCACGATTGTGGTGTTTTGGCAGGAGATTGCCAAACTGTTCGGCGGTATGTTCAAATTCAAATGGAATGCGGAAACGCAGTACGTTGCCATGATTATCGTGTCGATGATTCCGGTGGCTATTCTCGGCTTTGGCTTTAAGGATCAAGTGGAGAGCTTGTTTAGCGGCGGGTTGTGGATTGTGGGTGGCGCTCTCTTGCTTACGGCAGTTTTGTTGACCTTTGCCAATTATGCCAAAGACCGCAATCGGGATATAACGTTTAGAGATGCTTTCATTATCGGATGTGCGCAGGCAGTGGCCGTTATTCCGGGACTTTCACGCTCCGGCACAACGATTGCCACGGGGCTTTTGCTTGGCAACAAGCGGGCGGCCGTTGCTCAATTCTCGTTTTTGATGATATTAATTCCTATTTTGGGCGAAAATGTATTGGATTTAATCAAGATGATGAGCGGCGAAACGCTCTCAGGTGGAATGTCGGCGCTGCCTTTGGTGGTGGGCGGATGTGCTGCCTTTGTCAGCGGTTTGCTGGCATGCCGGTTCATGGTAAATTTGGTTAAGAAAGGCAAACTGATTTATTTTGCCATCTATTGCGTTTTGGCTGCTATTGTTGCATTTGCCTTATAATTCTTTGGTATGAAAAAAATTGGTTTGTTTATCTTGG
>JAITVC010000209.1 GCA_031286005.1 Bacteroidales bacterium | reverse complement strand
CTCATAATGTTCGTATCCGTCAGGATAGCCCAGCACTTTGAATATTTCCAGCACGTGCGCCTTGCACAGCCGTTTGTTGCTGCTCCAGCCCATCGCGGAGAGTTTTGTGTACAACGCGCTATTCCGGCGCAATTCCCTGCGAAAGGTATTGTAACCTGTGTCCATCATGGCGGCAAGTTCTTTGATGGAGTAAAACATTCGCAAAATTTTCGGTTCGGTTTCAACGGTTTTCATTATTTTCTAAAAAAATTATGGGTGGTCATTCAAATGATATAAAGCCTATTGTATAATGTCTTTATCTGCCCAAAACTGAACACTATATTGTTTGTTTTTTATATCTTTGCACTCTTGTTTCACCGTTTTGATTTGAAAAAATATGGAAATCTGGAAGTGCATAGAAATTTTAAGACAACCTAAAAAAACTTGGATTTTCTCGAAGGATAATACCGAAGCAAAAATGAACGCATTGGCAAAAATTTCCAACGACGGTTACCCAAGCCATATATTGGAATTGACGGATTTTTTGAAAGACGATAACAAAGAAATAAGAGATGCAGTTTGCAAAACGGTCATTCATTTATTCAAAAAGATTAAAAATAAAAAAGAATACTATGATACGCTGAAACACTGCAATATTTCGCAGAATGACATAGACTTTTATGAAATTACCTTTTCTTCGGAGCAATATACTGAACTGTTAGCAATAAGTTCATTGAATAGACGCGGTCATATTCGTGAAAAAGCCGTCAAAAAACTTTCACAGACAGGAAATCCAAGGGCTATTCAGTTTTTGAGTTATCGTTTGGCGGATTGGGTACAACCCATCAGACAGGCTGCATTAACGGGGATTGAAAACTATAAATCGGTGAATTATATTGACAGCCTTATCAAGAATCTACCCGTTTTTGAGTGGCTGCAAAAAGTAGAACGAACAAACTTAAACGGTGTTTATCACGAAATTATTGATTTTATCGTTTCGACAAACAGAGATTTTGTAACCGCCAACTTTCGCAAATATCCCGATAATTTGCGGTTGATTTTAGCTAAACATATTTCAGCTTCTCTGACAAACTGTTCCATTGAGTTAAACCTTTTTTTAGACGACAAACTTTTTTTAATCAGAAGTTTATTTGTAAAACATTTTGATAAACTCGAACAAAATGCAATTAATCGATTATTGATTGATAAATCAGCCAAAGTCAGGTTGCAAACACTGTATTGCTTAAAAGGTCGAAACGATTTTGCAAACATCATCAAGAACTATTTAGCAGACAATTCAGCCACAATACGATATTTTGCAAGATTCACGTTAAGGCAGGCAAACTTTGCTGAATTTTACAAACAAAACTTGATAAACGGCAATCAAATAATCGGTTCATTGGCAGGTCTTGCCGAAATTGACGCAAAACAGGTTGCGGATACTGTGAAAACATTCCTCAACAATGACAGGATAAAGGTCAGGAAAGCCGCATTTTGTGCATTGCAAAAACTTGATGACGAAAGCGCGTACAGGTTTGCCCTGATAAACCTTGACAGCCATTATATTGGGCTTAGAAATATAATCATTAACTTTTTAGCAGCCAGACCACGGCAGGAGGTATTGGAAAAGGCAAGAGAGTTGTACAAAACAGGCGAATATGAACTGCGAAAATCAATGCTTAAACTTTTCAGTAAAATTGGCGGATGGGAAGCAATTCCCGATTTGATGACAGGAACTGTTGACAGGGACGATAATATCCGACAGTTGGCTTTTGAGTATTTGCAAATATGGAAAGTTAAAGCAGCAAGGCTGTTTTTATCGCCCAAGCAGGGCGAGATTGAAAAAGCCAGACAGGTATTTCAATCAACGCACAAAATACATGAAGATAAACAGTATTTCAAATCAAACCCGTTAGACGGGCTTGATTTTTATTTCAGATGAAATGATTTTGTTCTTATAGTGTGTAATAGCAAAGGTTTCGGGCGTTTTCAGGCGCACGATTTGGAACGGCTTCCAGCGCTCGTAATACCATTTTTCGTTGGGGTTCTCCTTGTAGGTGATGACCTTTTTATCAATATCGTACACGATGATTTTGATGTTGCCGTGTTCGTCCTCATCGAAAAGTTTGGTGTTTTTGCGAAAATCTTTATTTTTGTTTCGTTTTTTTTGAATCATTCACTGTTTAATACATTTAGGAAATGGCAGAAAGTAAATCATTAGCACAAACCATTGCCAATGCACGATTATTGGCATCGGGCATCCGCAAAAACGGCGAAGGACTGGCAAAGCGCGGCATCGGCGAAGAGCGGGCTACCGAAATCGAAGCCCTTGCGCACGAGGTGGAAGGGCTGGACAACGAGCAGGAATCGCTCAAGGCGCAGCTCAAGAGCGTAACCGATGCGCTGAATCAAAAAGCCGCCACTCTCAAGGCGGAAATGGCTACCGACATCCGCATCATCAAAGCCGACGCCCCGCAAACACTCTGGAAGGAGTTCGGCATTCAGGCAAAGAAATGAACGCAATCCGTAGAGGCGACCGCAAGGGTCGCCTCTTACAAAACAAAAAAAGACTACAAACCGCCCCGCAGGGTATTAAAATAAAAGAAATATGAACAATACCTTTTCAGGACATAAACGAATAGAAGCGAAGGACAAACGACAAATTACAAAAGATTGGTTGTCTTTCTTTCCTGAATTTCGAGAGTATAAACCAATGCACCTGATACGAAGAAATGGTGCGTTTTTATGTGGTATTCTGTTAAAAAGATATTCAGGAAACATAGATTATGAGCCTATTTTTCATATTCACAATTTAATGATTGATGATGACAATTCATCTTCTATGTCATTAGGCGCTGTAACTAATCTATTGAATCGCAAGGGTGCAAGAGATAGCGTAACTCTTTTCCAACACAAAACTGATTTTTACAGCTATGCGGAACGCTTGAAACAGCAAGTTTCTCTGCTTCAAAAAAAAACACTCGGTTGTGACGAACTTGTTTCTTACATCAAAATACAACGTGAGCATTTTTTTGATTATCAAGTGTACGATTTTCAAAATATTGTACTTGCGTTGTTTTGGTGTGGCAAAGTAGCAGAAGCCGAAAAAGAACTCGAAAATGCTAAAAAAATAATATCGAAATGGGATGAAAGCACATGGGTTATAAGGCATTTGGGAGTAGAAGGCTGGGAACAGCAGGTAAGGCAATTAATGAACATGGATACATTAAAGGCAAATGTGGAAATGCAATTATCGAAATACAAATTAGAAAAATTTACAGATTATAAATTTGAATGATATAAACCAATGGAGTACGGCGTTCACCCTTATTGCATTCACCCTTTACACAACCCGCAAATTTTCATTACCTTTGCACCCTGTAAATAAATTAAAACAGTTATTATGGAATTTGTAAAAAAAATCTTTG